>PWNM01000117.1 GCA_003557825.1 Candidatus Hydrogenedentota bacterium
AAGAGGCTCACGCGAAGCCGCGAAGGGTCAACACAAAGACACCAAGAATACAAAGGGTCACAAAGAGGCTCACGCGAAGCCGCGAAGGGCACGAAGGGTCAACACAAAGGCACGGAGGACACAACGGGACACAAAGAGGCTCATGCGGTGGCGCGCGCAGGGGAATCGCCTTTAGATGCGATTGCCCTGTCGATCGGCGATGGTTGCATTCTACCGCCATGGGGTATATACTACGGATGAATGGTAGAATATCGAACCCTTATCAAGGAGACCATACATGTTTGGCTTCAGTTGGCATGAACTCCTGATTGTATTGGTGATCGTGCTCATCATCTTCGGGGCGGGAAAATTGCCGTCCGTAGGCCGTTCGCTGGGCTCGGCCATTAGCGAGTTCAAAGAAGGCGTCAAAGGCGAAGACGAAGAGGAAAAGAAAAACGACACGGGCGCCGAAGGCAACCACGAAAACGTCTAAACGTTCCGTTCCCCCAAGGCCTCTTCGGGATCTGCTTGCGACGCGAGGCGGTCGAGGGTCTGCCGGAGGCGATTTCGAAAGCCAGGAGCTACGTCATCAAGGCGGCCTTCAAGCACAGAACAGAGCGACGGTCCGTGGAGCGTTTCAAGCGCATCCAGGGCCGCCTGCTGAGCGGCTGCGTTGGTTCCTGTGATTTCCTCCAATAGCGCCGGCGTGAGCGCGTCGATCGGGGCGCCAAGTTCGGCCAGTACGTCGCATAACTTCACCCGAATGGTTCCGGATTCCTTGTCCAATTGCCGCCGGAGACAGGTATGTACGGCGGGGTTGGGATCGGGCGCATAGCGCAGCATTTCAATCACGTCCGCGCGTACCTCCGGGTTTTCATGGCCCAGGAATCGCATAAGCATCTCCTGGGCAGCTCCGTCGAACGCACCGGAGTCCCGCAACACGGCGCCGGCTTTGCGTCGGACATCCCCGTCTTCATCCCCCAGGCAGTTGACCAATCCAAGCTGGACCGCTTCGGCCAGATCGCCGCTATGGGGATATATCTCGGATAGAACGTCCAGGGTATCGATACGGATGCTTGGTCCGGGATCGCGCAGGGCCGCGAGGAGCATGGGCGCGGCCGGGGCGGCTTGAGCGCCCAAGGCGCGAAGGGAGCAGCCCGCCTCGTAGCGCACGGCGGTGTCGGAATCGATGAGCCGACGGGTGAGGGCATGAATGACGGTCTGCGGAACGTGTGCCAGGTGGGCCACCCCCTCAACCGCTGCGAGTCGAACCGGAGGATCGTCATGCTCGAGCGCCGTATACAACGCCTCCATCGATTCGCGAACATGATGGTCGCTATGGATTAGAATACAGGCCGCAAGTACCTGCGCCTCGGGCGTTCCCCGGTCCACGATTTGGGCCAATGCATACAAGGCGTGGTGGTCAAGGGGTACGAAGCTGTGCAATGTCTCGGCTGCCTTGCTTCGAATGTCCGGGACCGGATCCTCGAGTGCCTTAACCAGCCTGTCGACGATGGCGTCCTGGTCCGGGTGAATGAGGCTCAGGCTGTTGAGGGCGGCGACACGAACCCCTTCGTCCTCATCGTCGAGACGTTCTGCCAAGCGGAAGGCGGTAGGGGCCGCCCGAGCGCCCAGACGGCCAATGGCAATAGCCGTCCATTGCCGTACGTCGGCGCGTTGATGGGTGAGGCGCCCGATAAGCGTACCAAGCAGCGCCGGCGAGGCGTCGAGGGCCGGCGGGCCGATTTCGGCCAACACGAAGGCGGCTGCCGCGGCAACAGGGGGCTCGCCCGTCACGAGGAGCGATTCGAGGGTTAGTGTGGCATCCGCCGCCTCCGCGCCCAATGCGGCAAGGGCACGGGCGGTCGCCATTCGATCGATGTCATTGTTGCTGCGAGCCAATTGGTCCGCCAGTTCCTGTGAGACCGTCCGAGGCGCCACCATTCTCCCCTTTCTTGCGGGTTAGCGCAAGTCGTACTCTTTGATCTTTCGATAAAGCGTGCGCAATCCGATACCCAGGGTTTTCGCGCATAGGTCCTTATTATAGCCACAAGTCTTGAGCGTTTCCTCTATGACGATTCGTTCGACCTCGGCCATGGTCACCCCGGTGGGAATGCGAATCTCAGTCACATCGGGTGTGGCGGTTCGCCGGATATGATCGGGTACATCGTGGACATCGAGCGTTTGCCCATCCCGACCGAGGATCACCATGCCCTCGATGATGTTGCGCAGTTCGCGCACGTTGCCGGGCCAGTCGTACCGCATGAGCATGTTTAGGGCGTTCCGCGTAATCCCGTCAACCCGTTTCCCATGGTTCTGATTGGCGTCGTCGATGAAGCGGGTCACAAACAAGGGGATGTCTTCGCGTCGTTCCCGTAGCGTTGGAGCCTCGATGGTGACAACCCGCAGACGGTAGTACAGGTCGTTGCGGAAAGTTCCTTCTTCGACCATCTTGAGCAGGGGCCGATTGGTCGCCGCGACAAGGCGTACGTCCACACCGATGGTGCGTGAATCGCCGACCCGCTCAAACTGCTGGTGTTCGAGAACCCGGAGTAGTTTGGCCTGCAAGGCTAGAGTGAGTTCGCCCACCTCATCCAGGAACAGCGTGCCCGTGTCGGCCAGCTCGAACCGGCCTTGCCGTGTACGCACCGCTCCGGTAAATGCGCCCTGTACATGGCCGAACAGCTCGCTTTCGACCAACGCTTCGGGGATGCTGGCGCAGTTGAGTTTCACAAAGGGTGCGTCGCGCCGGGGGCTGTTGTTGTGAATGGCCTGGGCGATTAGGTCCTTGCCCGTACCTGTTTCACCTTGAATGAGTACCGTGGCCCGGGTAGGTGCGATCTGACGGACGGCGTTGTAGACGCGAACCATCTGACGGGATTTACCGATGAGGCTACCGAGTCCGTATTGCTCGTCCAGGCGGCGCTTCAGTTCATGCTGCTCGAACACCAGGCGCTGCTGGCCTAGACCGCGCTGAATGACCGCCTCGAGCTTGCCCAGATTGACCGGCTTGGTCTGAAAGTCGTACGCCCCCTGCCGCATGGCCTCGGTGGCCCGTTCAATGTCCGGCTCCTCCGTAATAAAGACGACGCACATATCGGGATTTCGGTCGAGAGCGACCGTCATAAGCCGCATGCCGTCGATCCGGTGGGAAGACAGATCCGTAATGAGCACATCAAACGGTCGTGCATCCAGGCGGTTGTAGGCCTTCTCGCCATCGTCTACCCATTCAATTTCATAGCCCAACGCATCTAGATGAGCAATAATGGCCCGGGCCACCTCGGGATCCCGATCCACAAGCAATACCGAGGCCGGGGGAGATTCCTGTGACATGCTACCCTCCTTGTGGGACGGCCAGTTTAGCCAAAGGCCCGCCAGACCGTCAACTTGCCCGCTTGAACAGCCCCCCTGCCTGTGCTACAATCCCGCCAACATACGAAAAGGGATCCCATGAAACGACTAGCTATTGTCCATATCGTATTGCTTGTGGCCGTGGTGGCCGGACTCGGATGCGCCCGTGCCGCCCGGGATACGCGTGGCTTCGCCATACTCGATGAAGTCACCCTCAATGCGCCTTTCGATGAGGCGTGGCAAACTACAAAGGCCGTGCTCCGCGAAATGGAACTCGACCTCTATACCCGCGACAAACGGGGGACCTTTGTCGCCTTTTCCGGTATGGAACGCCGCTACCTGGTACTCACGCCCCATCGTACTCAGATCGAGGTCAACCTCGAATCCCTCACCGCCGATACGACCCGCATGACCATCGAGACGATGGACCAAGTCTACGGCGTGACGCTCCTCACCCATCCCGATTGGCACGACCGGAAGACAGAAGACAACGCCTTAGCGTTGGAGATCATCGCCGCTGTCCAGGAGCGCCTTTCCTAACGGCTCCACGCTGCCATGGGGCCACGTCTATAGGTAACAACTCAGTCTACCCTTATTGGTTTTTACCTGTGAATTATGCTTCTAATATGCAATTATAACCCCACTAGTCAAGATTCAACCTCCTATGGTATAATTCAACTAGATGATAAAACCAAAGAACGTGAGGTGTTACCCATGTTATCCATGATTCAAGTTAATTGTCCCCATTGCCAGGCGAAGGGCCAGGTGATGGTACCGCCAATCGGTTCGCTCGTGGTCGGGCCTTGTCCGCACTGCAAAGGGCTGCTCGCCGTATTTTGTGGCAGCGCGTTGCCATTGGATAAAGACGTATTCGAGTACGGTTCCCACGAGGACCGCAAAGAACATCTTATGTCGGTGCTGGTTTCGTTTTTGGCGTCTCGCATCGAACCGGTTATTGACCAAATCGAGCAGGACGGATCAATTCGATTTAACCAAGAAGGCGCCGAACCATCCGGAATGGCGCCCCATCATAGCGACGGGCAGGACGATGATGCCCATCCCTTTGCCGAATACGACGACAATACCGACGAGAGCCCGTCCATAACAAACGAAGAATTTCATCGTTTTCGAACTTCCGAGATTGATCGAATCGATAACCCCGAGGAATTCCGCCGGATTTTCGGGTCCAGCGGCGGCCAAGGTTGACAATGAACGACTATGTTTCGTATAGTACGTCTCCCGAACGAATCGGGCACATGACGCGGGGTGGAGCAGTCTGGGAGCTCGTTGGGCTCATAACCCAAAGGTCGGGGGTTCGAATCCCCCCCCCGCTACCAATTGATACGCAAGGACTTACGCAGGCGCGTAAGTCCTTTTTTCGTGTCCGAAAACAGCCACTGTACCGTGCAGCATTTGCCGGGTACGCGAAAAAAGCTATGGCTTTCGCTCATTAAGCGGGCTCCGCCGGTCTATACAACCAGAGGAGAACGTGTCATGACCAGTCTCAGAAAACGCGACAAGAAGTACTACGCACGTTTTATGCGAGCGGCAAAGAACACCGTCGCTCCCTTGATACCTCATCATTGCAGGTCGCCAAGCAACGGCTTCGGAACCTCGATACCTCCCTCGCGCGCGGCACCTTCGAGACCACTACGGCGCCGATTTCGGTTGCATCGCTGAACACATGTCCTAGTCTCTGAACGCCTCCTTCGGCGCTTTTGAACCCCCTCAGATGCTCCCCGGAGTTGCTATTGCGTTTCAACTGTGTATAGTGTATAGTAACAGTATATGAACAAGGATCACGATACCCGGCTGGCCCTGCCGCCCATATCGAAGGCGGCGTCGGGACCGCTCTACCAACAAATCGTCGACGGCATCAAGCGGCAGGTCAGCGAAGGCCGGTTGCCTCCCGGCGCGCCGTTGCCATCGTTTCGCGCCTTGGCCGAGGAGCTGCTCGTGAGCCTGATTACGGTGAAACGGGCCTACGAGGAACTGGAGCGGGAAGGCATCATCTATCGCCGTCAGGGCTTGGGTACTTTCGTGGCGGACGATGGCGACGCGCGAAATCGCGAGGCCAAGGTTGTTCGGGCGGAAGCGCTCCTGCGCGAGGCCTTCGACGAGGCCCGCGAGGCGGGGTTGGAATCGGAGGAGATGCTGGGCCTGGCCCGGCGCATTTTGACGGAGGAGAACAGGCAATGAATACGACGCAGAATGCCCGGCAACAGCGGGGCGCAACGGAGCACCAGGAGGATCGACCCATGGCAGACGCGGCATTGAAGATTCGGGGGCTTGAGAAACAGTTTCGGGCATTCAAATTGGGGCCGCTGGACATCACCGTGCCCATG
>PWNM01000137.1 GCA_003557825.1 Candidatus Hydrogenedentota bacterium
CGTTCCTCCTGTTGGTTCATTGCAGTGCAAATGGATAGCGTTCCTTGGCGGTTATTCCAGCGTGAACGGATTGCGTTTGTGCCCGTCATCCGGAGCATCCCACGGGAACCGGGTCTGTTCAAGATCGTCGCAGCCGTGTAAGAGCTCCGGATCATAGCTCATGTTCAAGAAGGCCCGCATGGGTTCTTCGCCGCGTTCGAGGACGATGAAGATATGATTCCATCCTTCGGGCATCTCGACATTGCAGGTGTTGATGAACATATCGTCCCATTGCAGTACCGGATCGCAATCGCCCCAAAAACTTGGGTGGCACGGAATTGGGTGGCTGGTCTGTTTTTGCGCCTTGCCGTTCAGCATGACGCGCATCCGATAGTTGTTCGGTACGGCGATCCGAATGGCCCGCGCCTCGGGGTTGTAGAAGAAATGCTGCAGTCCCAACACGCCCGGCTTCCCGTTGTAGAGCGGTTCGACTTCGAGTTCGTTACCCGCCATGGTTACCGGACGCCAGCCTTCGGGAACGCCTATATAAGGATCTGTGATGCCGGAAATGTCGAAGCTTTCGAGGGTTCCACCCTGCTCCACTTCCGAAACCAACCATTTCCGCGCGCCGATCATGACCAGGGGTACCGCTTCGATGGCGGGCCGTTTATCCAACGTAAGCGTCAGCCAAGCCGTATTCCGCGTTCGGATATACTGTGGACCGTTGGCCGTAACGGTTATGGGCGCAAGGACCTGTTTGCCGTGGCCGGAGAGTTCGAAATAATGCGTGCCTGCCTGTTCGGAAGCGAATCCCTCCGGCAAGGCGAGTTCCACTGTACCGCTCAGGGGCGCTCCGCCGCGATTTTGCAGGGTCACCTCTGCCTGGAATGAGTCGAACTCGGAAACACAAGGCCGTTCCGGTAGCGGATAGGTGATGATCACGTCCACGGCACTCAGGCGATGGACCACGGCGTTTTGCGGTTTGGCGTGGATCTGGGCAATCGCCTCTTGATCGACCACGATCGGTGCGCTGGAGGCGGAAGGTTCGCCCTCGCCGATGCGCACCCGGTCGTAGTGGCGCGCCAATAGCTGCCGGCCGATGGCGACGGTACGTTCTGTCAGTTCATCAATATCTCGCGGCGGCGTAAAATGATCAACTCCCGGCGGCTTGGTGACGGCCAAGGTTCGGCCCAAGGGCTTAAGCCATTTATCGGGCAACTGGCTCGCGCCGTAGATGATGCCCAATGTGGCGCCTACGGTTGCAGCGGTACAATCCGTGTCCCATCCGCAGTTCACCGATTTGCAGAGGGCATCGCCAAAGTCCTCGCCATACAACCAGCCCACGGTCTGAAAGCCCAGGTTGATGGGCGAATACTGGCCGTTGAGGTTGAACACGCCTTCCATCACCCGATCGCGGGCCTCTCGCCAGGAACGGCCGTCGCGATAGGCGTCCCGGGCCCTACAAATGGATTGGGCTGTCAGGCTATCTTCGGGGATTACGGACAACCCGATCTCCATCAGTCGCTCCCGATCGGAGATGACAAAGGCGGCCGACTGGAGGGCGGCGTTGTACATTTCGCCGTAAA
This sequence comes from Candidatus Hydrogenedentota bacterium, assembly GCA_003557825.1. Taxonomy (GTDB): domain Bacteria; phylum Hydrogenedentota; class Hydrogenedentia; order Hydrogenedentales; family SLHB01; genus PWNM01. The sequence continues at coordinate 1,566 of PWNM01000137.1, forward strand.
CGGACTCGCCCCCCGCGTGGTCGCAGACGGCGTCTTCCCAGGCATAGGCCACGGCCACTTCGGGCATGGCCGGCGCGATGCAAGCCCATATCTCGGACCGAATCGGACAGCCCATGTTGTGTTTGAAGGGGTTGTTGTACCAGCCGGAGACCGGAGGCAACAAACCGAGGCGCAGATTCAGCTTGTGAAACCCGTACTCATCCGGGTTGTAGTGGATATGATTGAGCCAATATTCGGCAAAATCGCGACAGGTAAGGTCGAGGCCCCGCTCCTCCAGAGCAAGGAGCCACACAAGCTGGATCTCGAGGTCATCGTTCGGGCATCCGCCCTCGGGGATTTTCTGCGTATAGAAAGAGACATCAAACGGCTCCCGGTTCCCCCAGACCTTCTCGAGGGGCGCGCCCAAAGTTCCCCCGGCGTTCTTGCCCAACCAGCACCCCAAAACCTTGTCTTGATATTGCTTTTCCGAGATCATTATCGGTGTCATCAAACGGCATCCTTGTCTTCGCTGACAGCCGCCAGCTTTTGTTACAACCACCACCATGGGAATCACGACGGCCACGCACGGAAAAATGACCGACGTACGACTAGCATAAAGTCGTATCTATGCTAATTACTCTTACGATCTCACCAAATCCTAGCACAATAACACCATCGTTCCTATATTTCGCTTTACCCCTTTGAGCAGATAATATGCTCAGAGTGGTTGTCTTTATGGGATTTCCGTGCTATATTGCCCGTGCCTTTGAACGGGCCATGCTCGAGTTCCGCGGAAAGCCAGAGGCATGCGTTGTGTTACTCATGTTTCCATCGTGGGGAGCATGCAGCGAAACGTCTTGGCCCAAAGGGTATATGGGAAATCAAATAGCATTATTGAACCTACAGCAACGAAGGACTGTCCATGGCTATATCATCGTATTACCGCTCAATTAGGGAGAGCGTGGGGCACTCACTCCTGATGATTCCCTCCGTTGCGGCCGTCATCCGTAGCGATGATAAGCGCATTCTGGTTCAACAGCAACATAATGACAAATGGAGTTTGCCGGCAGGAGCCATTGAGCCGGGCGAGCGACCGAGTGAGGCCATAGTTAGGGAAGTTCTCGAAGAGACGGGCTTACATGTTCGCCCCCCTACAAGTCCTTGGGGTTGCCGGTGGAACCTGTTGCCGAGTGACCTATGCAAATGGAGATGAAGTAGAGTATACCGTTATTGTACTCGGCTGTGAGGTAATCGGAGTTTCGCCACTGTCTGATGCCAATGACGAAACAAAGCGACTCGAATGGTTCAGCCCCGATGAGATGACGAAACTCAGTTTCTCGTATCCCACAGCAGTGTTTGATGATACACAACTCATGGCGTACTTCGAATGGAAGTAACCTTGTGGTCTGTACAAGAATCGCATCGAACAGGGAGGAGTAACTCTTGTGAGGATTTGCTACGAGAACAAGATTGATGATTTGGTCACATTTAACCGCTACTTATGTGAACACTCGCCGACCCTCAGGCGGCAGATGCTCGAGCTCAAAGTATTGGGGGCTGTAGTGATACTCGCATGGGCGGCTTTTGTGTCAAGGGCCTTGGGCGAGCTGGCGGTGCTGGTACCCGGGATAGTGATCACCGTACTCTACCTACTTCTGTTTCCGCGATTTTTCTGGAGGCAGTTCGAACGCAAAATACTTAAGATATACGGTGAGGGTACGAACAAGGGTACATTGGGGCCGCATGAGCTGGAACTGGTCGGGGATGAGCTGATCGAGCGGACTCCGTTCGGCGAATTTAGAACGCGGCTGCAAGCGGTCGAGCGTGTAGCCTTCGATGCCGGCTGCACGTACATTTTTGTCAGCGCGACGATGGCCCACATCATCCCACACAATGCAGTATCGGAGGGCAATCCAGAAGTGTTCGTCGAGGCCCTTAATCAGCAGATGGGCGTGGAGCTTCCCGAACCAGACGATGCAACAGGTGGCGGCAGCGATACTGCTCTCTCATAGCTGGCGCGCAGCCGCTCATAAAAAGGAAAGCTGATGAATAATCCATATGTGGTTGCGATCAACAGTATTTCAGGTGGTGGCAAGACGACGCTTACCGAGGTGGTGGCCGCGGCGTTGCCCAGTGCTGTTTGCTTTCGCTTCGATGATTTTGACAATAGCAATATTTATCCTGAGGATTTCTGCCGGGCGCATATCCTGGATTTTGATTGCCCCGGAATGGGTGATGCGGTGCGGTTGGAGTTAGAACGGAAATCTGCCTCGTTCATTATTTTGGACTACCCATTCGGCCGTGACCATCCGCGGTTTATGAACATAATCGACCTTTCTGTGTTCATTGATACGCCCCTTGATGTTGCCATGGCTCGGAGAGTTCTGAGGGATTATTGTACAGGTTCTGAATTACCCGCGACGGAAACCTTAGAGGCTCTAAAGGCAGACTTAACCCATTATCTTGCCCAAAGCCGGCATCCTTACTTAAGGCACTATCGCCACAGGGAAACCTCTGACCTTGTTCTGGATGGGTGGGCAAGCCTGGACCAGTTACGCCATCAGATTCTCGATCGCATCAAACTCGAACAATGTATAGCACTTAACAGTACAGGTTAGTGTTTATTCTGTTAGTTCGTACGACGTACGATAGAAGGTTCACAAAAGAAGGGAGCAAGCGATGACAGTCACAAATAAGCAGTCTGGAACAAATGTAAATGAAGTGGCCGATGGAATATACCGCATCAATACGCCCGTCTCGATACCTGGCGGCGGATTTTCATTCAACCAGTACCTTATTGTGGACGATGAACCGTTGCTGTTTCATGCCGGGTTGCGGGGGATGTTCCCGGTGATTCGCGAAGCGGTCGCAGCGATTCTACCTGTCGAGAAACTGCGCTACATCACGGTTTCTCATGTGGAAGCGGACGAAGCCGGCGGGCTCAATGACTGGCTGACGGTGGCGCCGCACTCGGAGCCGGTGTGTGGTAAGGTGGCCGCCATGGTCTCCATCGGCGATATGGCGGACAGGCCTCCTCGGGCGCTTGCCGATGGCGAGGTACTCCGCCTTGGCAAAAACTCCATGCGCTGGTTCGACACGCCTCATCTGCCCCATGCATGGGACTGCGGATTCATGCTCGAGGAACGGACAGCGACGCTGATGTGCGGCGACCTGTTCACCCAGGGCGGTTCAGACCTTCCGCCCATCACGGAATCGGACATTCTCGGACCCAGCGAGGCTTTCCGCCACCAGATGGACTACTTCTCGCACACGAAAAACGCACATGAGATGATCGAACGACTGGCGTCAACGAATCCGACCACCCTCGCCTGCATGCATGGCAGCGCGTGGCGCGGCGACGGGGCAAGTCTACTGCGTGCCCTTGGGGATGCGTTGACCGCATGATTTTGGGCGTGACTCTGTGTTAAGCGGTACAACGGCCGGCCTAGTTTGACATTGTTGGCATGGCTCGTCATGTCGGCGATTGCAGTGCTATTGTTTATATGGACCTAACCCCATCGTACCGCCGACGCTCCCACGTTGCGCGGCACAACCCAGGCGTTTATCAGGAGTAACGAGTACCAATGGACACAGACAACCAAGCGATCTCGATAGACGAAGTACAAGACCCCGAAATCGATGCATTACTGAATCTGTACGTGGAGCTTTTCCATGATCGTGAACCGCTGACGAGGTGCTTTGGTTTCAGCAAGGAACGCATGATTGCCTTCGCGCGCGCCTTGTATGCCGGGTCGCATTCCAGTTCCCTATCGCAGGGGCTTTGCTGGGTGGCAAGAGACCGTGCAAAGGAAAATCAGGCCGTCGGATTTATCGTGTGCGACGACCTGGTCGCTGCCCACGCCCAAGAACCGCTGGAGGATCTGGCTGCTCAGGAAGCAGAAATGGTTTCGGCCGTCGGCGCTTTGATGGAGGAGATTCGCCGTCCCATAAAAGAGGCGCTCGCGCTTGGGGAAGGCGTTAACCTGCACGTGGCGGCCGTTGGCGTAGCGCCGGGGTACGAAGGCAAGGGTATTGCCAGGCGCCTGTTGCAGACTGCGCTTTCGACGGCCCGGGATCGCGGTTTCCAGTATGCGTTTTCGGAATGTACCAGCAACGCCTCGCGC
>PWNM01000308.1 GCA_003557825.1 Candidatus Hydrogenedentota bacterium
CTTCCCGCATGGGCATACCATGCTAACGATATGTCTAATGACGTATGATTGCTCCGTTCTTGGAGGGTATATCGTACACCATTACGAAGCCATGTGAGCCTGCCATCATCAGTGGAATCGGCGGCGCATTTCCGGGGAGACCCCAAGGCAATGCTGATCGACTCCTCAATGGATTCCAGTTTTTCCGCCCCTCCACCTGAAAAATCGACAGAAATTCCAACTACGGTTCGATCTTCATCGTTATGGGTACGAAATCGGGTTGGCAGGGGATCGGTCAACTCAAACCAGCGCAGAGGAAAGACCGGATTATCTTCCAGATGGATTTCCGACGAAGGGTCTTCCATTCCAAATTGGGCGGCGACATCCATCAACGGACGCCCAAGCACGGCGATAGGCTCCGGAGCAAGTGGATAGGTTTCCTCCGCGGTGGCGCCAACCAACATCATTCCCGACAATACAGTCGCAAAAATTAAAACTCGGTTCATAGACAAAGATCCCCGAAAAGAATCAACCAGCCCAGGATGGGTTCATGTTGCTGCTTGATCCATTTCCGGCCCTCAAAGTTTCCCATTATCCTAGCTCGTTCATTCGCCATAATTATGTCGGGATAAAACCGTCTCAAAATAGTCCACGGTATGCTTGAGCCCATCTCGCAACGCAATCTGAGGGGTCCAGTCGAGCATGTGTTGAGCAAGCTGGATGTCGGGTTGGCGGCGGACGGGATCATCGGCGGGCAACGGTTTTTTTATAAGCTCCGACTCGCTCTCGGTGAGGCGAAGCACTTCGTCGGCGAGCTCTTTGATGGTGAACTCGTCGGGATTACCCAAATTAACAGGACCCGTGCAATCGTGCAAATCCATTAATGCCACCAACGCATTGACCATGTCGCTGACATAACAAAAGGACCGACTCTGAGAACCGTCTCCGTAGATGGTGATGGGTTCGCCCCGCAGCGCCTGAACGATAAAGTTGCTGACTACCCGTCCGTCATCGATCGACATGCGTGGTCCATAGGTGTTGAAGATTCGTGCCACCCGGATGTCCACCCGGTTCTGGCGATGGTAATCGAAGAAAAGGGTCTCTGCCACCCGTTTCCCTTCGTCATAGCAACTGCGGATACCGATAGGGTTGACGTTTCCCCAGTAGGATTCCTCCTGAGGATGGACGGCCGGGTCTCCGTACACTTCCGATGTCGAGGCCTGTAATATGCGCGCTTTGACCCGGCGTGCAAGCCCCAGCATATTCAGAGCGCCCATAACATTTGTTTTGACTGTCTTGATGGGGTTGTATTGATAATGAATGGGCGATGCGGGACACGCCAGGTTATAGATCCGATCGATCTCCACACGAATCGGTTCCGTAACATCATGGCGGATAAGCTCGAAGCGGGGATTCGCCATTAAATGGGCGATGTTGTCTTTGCTTCCCGTAAAGAAGTTGTCGAGGCACAGCACCTCTTCGCCCCGTTCAAGCAGACGCTCGCATAAGTGGGAGCCGATAAAACCTGCGCCCCCCGTTACTAAATTGACATAGGACACCTGGGAATCTCCTTTTCGGACCGGTACCTCTAGGTACTGGACCGTCCGATGCTGAAATAGCGGAATCCAAGTTCCGCCATAGATTTCGGGGAAAACAGATTTCGGCCATCAAAAATGACCTTCTCGCGCATCATCGAGCCCATCCGCTCAAAGTCGGGGTAATGGAACTCCCGCCATTCCGTGGCAATCGCGAGTCCATCGGCGCCCTCAAGACAGGTATACATTTTGGGAGCCAGGCTGATCCGATCCCCATAAATGGCCGCCAGTTTCTTCGTCGAAACGGGATCATATACCGAAACAGACGCACCGGCCTCAAGCAATGCGTCGATGATATACAGCGCCGGCGCTCCGCGGAGATCGTCCGTCCGCGGTTTGAAGCTGGCTCCCCACAGAGCGACCTTTTTCTCCGAAATGGCATCGCCGTAGAACGCCAAAATCCGGCTCACGAAATTCTGCTGTTGCCGCCGGTTGGTCTCGGTGATGCCCTCAAGGACGGGACAGGGCACGTCGCGCCGGCGGGCCAGGTGCGCAGCGGCGATGACATCCTTTGCCAGGCATGCTCCACCGAATCCTAGGCCGGGAAATAAATAGGTGGAGCCGAGGCGGCTGTCGGACATGAGGGCCTCGCGAATCTCGGATATATCCGCCTCATAGGCCTCCGCAATGTTCGCCAATTCGTTCATCAACGAGATCCGAGCGGCCAACATGCTGTTCACGGCATATTTGGACAACTCAGCGCTTCGGATTCCCATCGTAAGAAATGGTTTTCCGGTGCGTAGATAGGGCGCATACAATTCACGCATGATCTCGACGACACGAACATCATCACAGCCGACGATGATGCGGTCTGGCCGCATGAAATCATCCACGGCGGAACCTTCGCGGAGAAACTCTGGATTTGCCACCACATCGAAGGGATGGGAGGTCGCCTTGCCAATGACCTCACGGACCTTCTCCGTAGTTCCAATGGGGCAGGTGCTCTTGACAACGACGATCCCATATCCAGTGAGCCCCTTGCCGATGGCTTCAGCCGCCTCGAAGACGCTGCCTGTATCAGGGGAGCCGTCTTCGCCTTTGGGGGTGTCGACACAGAGGAAAATGACCAGCTTGTCGGCCACGGCGTTTCCGATGTCCGTCTCAAAGGTAAGCCGCTCCTCCTCGATGTTGCGGATGATCAACTCTTCGAGGCCTGGTTCATAGATGGGGACGTTGCCTTTTCGCAGGGCGTCGATGCGTTCGGTATCGCGGTCAACACACGTTACCCAGTGGCCGCTTTCGGCGAACCCCGTTCCGACTACCAGACCGACATATCCCGTGCCAATGATGGCGATTTTCATAGTGTCACCCCATGTTGGCTACATCCTTAATTGGCCGGACTCAGACCGGCCCGTCGAAGATGCGCCTTCTCCCCCGCAATAAGGTTAGCTCCAGGTTTCGATAAACTTACCGAAAGAGCGGTCGTAGGACCGTTCTACATCCGGCGGAAAACAGCAGGCCGGCAGTTGCTTGCTGCGAAGATGGTATTGAAGGCATTCGCAGCATTTGCCGTGACGCGGGCATCCGCCGTAGGTACAAGTGCATTTTACCGTGTTATTGCAGTCCAATGCCATAGCGCATATTCCTTTCTCATTGTGGGGTTTTAGTCCTGTCCGAAGACCAAAGCGATAACACGTCGATTATACGTAGGGTCGAGGGATGGTGTCCACCGATGGCTTCTGAACAGGTGCCAATTTTTGGGCATTATGTACAGAGATTTGACTTCCGCATATCCCTCGAGTGCGCTACTCCCGTCGGTGGGTAGTTGCTAACCCTTGTACGGTCAACAGGTTATGACGATAGTCTATTGCATGTACCTGGCGGCATGTAAATTGCTACATAGGGGCTGAAAGATGCCTATCTCACATGATGGACCACTTGATTCATGAAAAAATCTAGAAATTACCAAAAATTCAGTGATGCGGCGGGGATGACGCTGGTCGAACTCATGATAGCGGCCGGCGTCATTGCCATTGCGCTGGTCCTTTCCCTTGGGTCGATCGTGAGCATCTCGGAGACCAGCGCCTTGAGCGCCGACCAGGTTCGGGCGGCTTCGGAACTTGCTTCCTTACTCGAGGAGCTGCGGCAGTTGCCGTTTAATGACCTACTTGCCCATGATCCGCTTCCGCCGGTGGGGGCGAACCCCACTTCCGAAGTGACGGCGGTTTGTTTTGACGCAAACGGCGTTGCCCATGATCTGCCCTATGATAGTTCGGACGGTCCTTCGCCTGGAAATCTGCCGAATCCCTTGGAGGTGCAAGTGACCGTCAACTGGCGAGATCGCATGGGACGTGACATGACCATGCGAGCGTCAAGCATGTATCTGAGGTGATGCCATGAAACGATATGGATTTACGTTGATTGAGGTTATGATCTCGGTGGCCATCTTGACCGTGGTCGGCGGGATTTTGTTCGTGCTCTCCTTGAGTATGGCCCAAAGCAGTCAAGTTCAAGAGGCGCGCATAACGTCAGTTGATGATGCTCGTGGCGCCATGTTTATCGTCATACGAGAGCTTCGACAGGCTTCCATGGCTTCAATCAACTGGAATGATCTTCCCGGTGAACAGATCGAATACCGGGTCGCGCAGGACATAAGTGGCAACGGAGTGGCTGTCGATTCATCCGTACGCCTCGAATTGAGCGATATCCGGATGATACAGCGGGACAGCGACGATCAGAGCGATGACGGGGTGACAGACACGCAGTTGGTCTTGGTGGACGGAAACAACGTACGCGTGCTGGCAAATGGGTTGCTTCCCGGCGAGGGGGGGGTGTGGTTTGAACGTGCCGACGAGGGCGGGGTACGCGTTCAGATCGCCACCGAACGACGAGGGCCGGGAGGCACGCCCATACGAGCGGTGCTGACCGAAACCGTTGTGCCACGAAATTAGGAGGGACGCGGACATGGGAATGATCTGGCGAAAGGATAACGAGGGTGTCGCCTTATTAACGGCGACCATACTGGTGGCCATCGTGACTCTTGTCCTGGGCGCACTCAGTCTTCGCGCCATAACCCAAAATCGCCAGGTAGAAAGCTATGTCCAGTATAAGGAGTGCTACCAGGGACTCGAAGCGGCACTGACCATGGCGCGGGCCCAACTTGAAATGGGCGGGGAAGGCCAGATCGGTATGGGGACCTGGCAACCCCCCGAAAATGCGGAGGAGTTGGTTCTGCCCGATTTTGATGACAACGATGTGGCGCCTCTGCAAATTGCCTCGATGCCTCGAGTGGAGTTCATGGCCTATACTGTGGACTGGATGAACAGTGGTTTAGACAACAACGGCGACGGGACAGTCGATAGCACCGCTGAGAACTGGACCTACTCCGTGTATAGTTTTGCACGGAACCGGGGGATAGTCCGCCGCTCAGAAGCTGTTTTCAGAGCGACGGATGTCAATGTTTGGCGAAATGCCATTTTCGGAGGTACGGGGCAGTCGGGTGGACTTATTAACGGCAATGTGAGTATTCATGGTTCGGTCCATCTGCTTGGAAACAACATCCCTGCCGGCGGAACCGCTGTTACTGCCATTGATCTGAGTGGAACGGCCCTTATCCACAACAACTGGGCCGGTATGCCCTCGGGCCTGCGTCAACGGATTCCCAGTCCGCCCACCACAGTAGTCGGTGGGGAAAATGTGGAAACACTCGATGCCGTACTCCGTGTCAGACAGGGATTGGTCGGAATGTCGGGCAATTCGGAAATTGGAGAGCCCCAGGTGTCCGGCAGTGGGATCAAAGGACCCATGGATGGGACCTATGTGCAAGATGGGTGGACCGGAAACTCCGTTACCGATGATGGCGGCCGGGGAATACCTAGTCGGGTCACCAGCGATAACGGCTGGGATCATACCTATGATTTAGGTAATCGGGTCTCCATGCCATTTCTCGACGACGATTGGCGTGATATGTATACGGGCAATCGGGTCCACAATCCCGATACCGGAACTTGGTATACGCATGACGAGTATTTTACGGAGGAATTGGCGGGAACTCCCTATGATGGAGACATTACCATTAGGGCCAATCAGAATTTTTATTACAATGCCAACCGGCCAGAGGATTCCAATCCCGATAATCGGCA
>PWNM01000346.1 GCA_003557825.1 Candidatus Hydrogenedentota bacterium
GAAGGGGATGCGGCCGTCGAATTTATACATCGGCATGGCTATGCCATGACCGTTGCCGGGATCGCCAAGCACCTACGTCGCATGGGGGGAAGAGGGAAAGTGCAGGAAGTCATCAACCAGGGCAAATCCAACCACGAAGTCTTGCAGATCCTATTTCCCGAAGAAAACTTCGATGATCTGCCCCCCGAACCGCCCAGCCAGGGCGAATTGTTCGCCGATACGCCGCCGCCCGCTTCCCTGGCCACCGAAGAGGGGCTTGCTTCCCAGATCGAGACCCGTAAAATCACGTTAAAAGTACCTGAGGACCTTTACGAAGCCATTCGAATCGCGGCCAAAGCCGAGCATAAAAGCCAGAACGATCTTATCATCGAGATACTCACCCGCGCGCTCTCACAGATGCCTTTCCCGGAAGGCGAATAGCCCGGGCGGTCCTTTTTTGCTCAGCCCTAATGCCCTATCGAAAGAAGCCCCTAGCGAAGCAAGGGTGGCAGGTCGATCTCGATGGATTCGTCACGATTAAGATCGATAACGGGGTATCCATCGGGTGGTGTAAATGCGAAACGGTCGCCGTCAATGGGGGCATTGAGTCGAATATCCCGGCACGTTAGGGCCAGCAAAGACGATCCCCGCGCATTGTAGGCATCGAGCCGCAGAAGGATGCCCGTATCCTGGGCAAAATAAAACATCCCGCGGGTGGGCGTCCCCTCATCGCCGGGATCCTCGACGGCGCGGGCCTCGATAAGAAAGGCCGGGGTTTCGTGAACGGTCACATCGGGATGGACTTGGAGCGTCGCTTCGGCTCCCATACTCTGAAAAAGCAGGTCATAGAGAGAACCGGCCTCGGCCTTGTCTTCAGCGGCGTTGTACTGCAAGACCAGTGGTTGCCACAGGAACCGGGTGGCCAGATGGAACAGGTCGCCATGGAAATTGAGGCGTAGATCCTGGGGCACGGTGGCGGAACGGTCTCTTCCCGGCAAGGCCAGTTCGCCCTGCGAATCCAACCGAAACGAGCCAAAGGACCCGTCCTTCCGAAATGCCAGTTGACCCGATCCCGAATAGGGCAGTTGGAGCGTTCCCATGGGTACCTGCATGAACACCTCCACCGAGGCCGTATAGGATTCGACCCGGGACCAGGCTTCCTGGATGAGGGCCTGGGTCGCATCGACGGAACGGGGCTGCGCCTCGGCATTGCCGACAAACCCCAATAATCCAAACGCCATGGCGCCAACGATAAAACGTTTCATATTGCGTGATACCCTTTCTGCGGTTGAATCCGGCCCCAATGTACCGACACACCCATTCTAGCCGATATGCTTGCATATAAGAAATACCCCACGTGGCCTTGCAGTTCCACAGGACACATTGCCGATGGGTAGTCCGGTTGCCTATACTTCTGCGCCATGAGCACCCCATTTGCCTTCACCGTATTGGACCACGATCCCGAGTGCGCCGCCCGCGTAGGCCGGATCACCACGCCCCACGGGGCTATCGATACCCCGGTATTTATGCCCGTGGGTACCCAGGCGACCGTCAAAGCGGTGTCGCAGGACGACCTGCGCGCCTTGGACGCCCCCATCATTCTGGGCAACGCCTACCATTTGTATCTGCGTCCCGGGACGGCGATCATCGAAGAGGCGGGGGGATTACATCGGTTCATGAATTGGGACCGGGCCCTGCTCACGGATTCGGGGGGCTTTCAGGTGTTCAGCCTGGCACAGCTCAACAAGGTCACCGAAGACGGCGTCGCCTTTCAGAGCCACATCGACGGTTCGCGCCATTTTTTTAGCCCCGAGTCGGCGACGGACATTCAGATTGCCATCGGCGCGGATATAATCATGTGTTTCGACGAATGCACATCCTATCCGGTCGAGCACGGGCGGGCGGCCGAGTCGATGGAGATTACCCTGCGTTGGGCTCGGCGATGTCAGGATCGCTGGCGTGAACGGGGAGCCGATGCCCAACAGGCCCTGTTTGGTATTGTGCAGGGCAGCGTCTATACGGATTTGCGCGGTCGGTGCGCAGATGCGTTAGCGGCCCTCGATTTTCCGGGCTATGCCATCGGAGGAGTGAGCGTGGGCGAACCCAAGGAGGACATGCATCGGATCATGGCCGAAACGGCGGCGATGCTTCCCGTCGAAAAGCCCCGCTATGTCATGGGCGTGGGCACGCCCGAAGACTTGTTGGCCGGTATCGAAGCGGGGGTGGACATGTTCGATTGCGTCATGCCGACACGCAACGCCCGCAACGGGGCGCTGTTTACGTCGGAGGGGCGCATCAATATCAAGAATACCCGGTTTCGCACCGATTTTGCCCCCCTCGATCCGGCGTGCCAATGCTTGGTATGCAGCCGATATACCCGCGCATATTTGAGCCATCTGTACCATGCGGGAGAGATATTGTCGTTGTGTTTGAACACTTTACACAACCTGGCCTTTATGATACAATTGACCGATAATTGCCGGGACGCCATACGTGCCGGGCGATACCGGGCGTTCAAGCAGGCTTTTCTCGAACGCTACGAAGCCTGACCCGGCCGATACCATGGGCGTTCGCATCCCTCGGAAGCGTTAAGCCCCCACCAATCGAAACACGACAAGTACGCAGGAGGATTAGTATCGTGTGGAATCCCAGCGCCGTCTGGACCGCCGCGCAGAGTATTGTGCTGGCGCAAGCCGAAGAAGGAGCAGGAGAAGCAACCAATGGCGCGGCTCAGCAGGGCCCCATGGGTGGCATATGGATTTTCTTCATTGCCATGCTGGCCATTATGTATTTCTTTCTATTCCGGCCGCAGCAGAAGCGGGAAAAAGAACGGCGCGAGATGCTCTCGTCGTTGACAAAAGGCGCCAAAGTGATGACGTCCGGCGGCATTATCGGGACCATTGTCGGCCTATCAGAGAAAACAGTCGTTCTTCGAGTAAGTGAAGAGCCTCTTCTAAAAATGGAATTCGCCCGCGGCTCGATTTCGAAGGTTCTATCCGAGGGCGATGAAGATGATGACGACGACAATGAATGATAATGGAATCCCCCTCCAACTCCGCGAACCGACAGCGGAGTCAGCGGAGCGCGGGACGTACCGGCGGCGCGACCGCTGCGATGGAGTGAATTATGCAAGCGACTAAACTCCGGCAGATCTTAATCGGCCTGGTCCTTGTTCTTTCGTTTATCTATATCTATCCGACCCTCGGCTGGATGTTCCTTTCGGAGGAAGCCCGGGAGGAACGCCTCGAACAATGGCGCGAGGAAGACCGCGAGTTCCTGCGACCGGGAGAACGGCGGTCCCTTACGCAAACGGTCCGGCGATGGGCCCAGTTCGATCGAGACTGGGTGATTAACCTTGGGCTTGACCTCCAGGGGGGCATCCATATGGTGCTTGGCCTGGATATGGACTCGGTCGACGATTCCGTGCTGCAGGAAATGCGCGATGCCGGCATGACCGAATCCCAGATCCATCAGCATTACCAGCAAATGGCGCTGCGGACCATCGAACGTCGCATCAACGAGTTTGAGGCTCGCGAGCCCGTTATCCAGGCCTACGGCGATCGTCAAATCCAAATCCAGTTGCCCGGCGAACGGGACATCGATCGCGCCCGTCGACTGATTATGCGCACGGCCTTCCTCACCTTCCATATTGTGAGCGGCAGGGATGATCGGGACGATATCTTCCGGGCCATCGAAGACGAGTTTCCCGGCGAATTCTTCCCGTATCTGCGCGAAGCGGAACCGGGTCAACCGTTGCAAATCTCGCCCGAATACATCGACCATGTTCGTGAAGTGGTCAACGAAGCCGAAGAACGGGGCATCATCCCGGACGGCCATATGATTGCCTTCAGCGGCACGCCCAATCCGTGGGACCGTATTCAGCGGTACCAGATCTATGTGTTGAACGAACAACCGGCCATGACAGGCGAACACTTGACCCGAGCGATCGCACGACGGGATCCGCAGAGCATGGAAGGGTTTTACCACATCCAGTTCGAGCTTGATTCCGTCGGCGCCCGGATTTTCGGCAGTGTGACCGAGGAAAACATTCAGCGCGACTTGGCCATTGTTATTGACGGCATCGTGGAGTCAGCTCCCCGGATTCAAAGCCGCATTTCGGCCTCGGGTTCGATCACAGGAAGTTTCAGCCGCGAGGAAGCGCAGGATCTGGCCATTGCTCTTAGCTCGGGCTCGATGCCCGCCCGGGTCCGCGAGGAATTCACAGGCGTAGTAGGCGCGACTCTTGGGGCCGATTCGGTTCGAAGAGGCGTTACCTCGGCGGCATTTGGATTGTTGCTGGTGGTCATCTTCATGCTCGTCTATTACCGCATGGCGGGCGTGGTGGCCAACCTGAGCTTGTTGTTCAACGCCATCCTGTTGCTCGGGGCCATGGCCTATTTCAATGCGACCCTGACGTTGCCGGGCATAGCGGGGCTAATCTTAACTATCGGCATGGCAGTAGACGCCAACGTGCTGATTTATGAACGCATCCGCGAAGAAATTCGCAACGGACGGTCGATACTGGCATCCATCGATAATGGGTTCACCCGCGCCCGAGTCACCATTCTCGACGCGAATATCACGACCTTGATTGCGGCAGCCGTGCTCATGCAGTTCGGCACGGGGCCCATTGAGGGGTTCGCCGTAACCCTGAGTATGGGCGTGTGCACCAGCGTGTTCTCGGCCCTGATTGTTAGCCGGGCCCTCTTCGACCTTCTCGCCAAATGGAAACTGCTCGGTAACCTTAGCATGGCGAGCATCGTCAAACCGGATATCGCGGTCAACTTCCTTGGGAAGCGCCGGGTCGCGTTTACAGCCAGCATCGTGCTCATCGGTATCGGTTTGGCCATGTTCGGCGTCCGTAGCACGGGACAAGGCATGTTCGGCGTGGACTTCACCACCGGCACAAACATGGTTGTTAATTTGCGCGGAGAAGAACCGATTCCCGTTGGCGAAGTCCGTGATCGGCTGCTTGACGTTGGGTTCAGTGAAGCCATCGTACAAGCCTATGATCAGCAAGACTTGGAGAGCCAAAACCGCTTCCTAATCCGTATTTCGGATATCGAGGATCTTCCCGCGCCGGTCCCAGAGAACGAAGAAGCAGTCGACCCCTTTACAGAGGAGGATCTGACCGTATCGGGCCGGGTTCAGAGCGCTCTCGCGGCACTGGGCACGCTCCCGCCCGATTTGCCGCCCGATGCAAGCCCCGTCGAGATGGAACGGGTCGAGACTGTCGGACCTACGGTCGGCGCCCAGCTCAAGCGCGATGCGCTGTTGGCCATTTTCTATGCGCTAATCTTCATCGTGGCGTATATCACGTTCCGATTTGAGTGGAAGTTTGCGGTAGGCGCCATGATTGCCCTGATCCACGACGTGCTGGTCACGGTGGGTATATTTGCCATCTTCGGCCGTCAGATTTCACTGCCGGTGGTGGCTGCCTTACTCACCATCATCGGGTATTCGCTCAACGACACCATTGTCGTGTTTGACCGTATCCGCGAGGATCTGCGGTTATATCGCGGTCGTGGGATGACCTATCTTCAGGTCCTGGACCTGAGTATCAACCAGACATTAAGCCGCACGCTGCTGACCTCGTTAACGACCTTGCTTGTGGTGTTGATCCTCTATATCTTCGGTGGCGGCGTCATCAACGACTTCGCGTTCGCATTGCTGACGGGTATCCTGGTCGGTACCTATTCCTCGATTTTTGTCGCAAGTCCGGCTCTGTACTATCTACAGAAGCTGCAACGGACCCAGGTGCATGCCACTGAGGAATCCGAGCGGCCCGGTTCTCGGCGTCGGAAGAAGCGGAAAGGCCGCGGACAGGAAGAGGAAGCACCTGCCTAGAGCACAAGCCAATCCTTGAAGAACCTTAGACGCGGCGTTCCGCCCCTTACAGGCTGAACGCCGCGTTTTGCTTTGCTTACGCATTTGCAGCGTACAACGAGCCTCTGCTATACTTTCGCCTCGCAACACCCGGAATACAGGTCAAAGACAGCCGGCGGCCCTTTGGGGCCTTAATGTAATGCCTGCCGAGGCCGCGGACCGGACCCCATAGGTTCATTCTGTCCCGCACTGTCTCTGACCGTGTGGGATTTTTTTGTTTGGAGGGAGGTGAATTCGCTTGGCACGACCCGAAAAAACGGAAGCCATATCCGAGTTTAAGGAACGACTCGAAGCTAGCCAGATTGCGGTCGCGACAAAATTTATCGGCATTAAAGCCGAACAGGCCACCGATTTGCGGAGGAAGCTTCGCGAAGAAGGTGTCCAATTCAAGGTCTATAAGAACACGCTTGTAAAACGGGCCTTGGATGAACTGGGCCTATCGGAGGCGGTTGAATTTCTCGATGGCCCGGTAGCGTGGGCATTCTGCGACGATCCGGTCGCCCCGGCCAAGATCTTGAAGGAATATAACAAGGACATTCCGCTCGTCGATATGAACGGCGGTATCCTTGAGGGCAGTGTTGTTGGCAAATCGCAGCTTGAGGCCCTGGCCAGTCTGCCGTCGCGCGAGGCGTTGGTGGCGCAAGTGGTGGGAACGATCGCTATGCCATTGCGCAATTTCGTTGGCGTTATGAGCGCTGTACCGCGCAATTTCGTCAATGTGCTTGAACAGGTTCGTAAACAAAAAGAAGAACAGGAAGCCGCTTAACCCGGCGTTCCTCACTGAAACTGGAGGTTTTGTTACCCATGTCCGAGAAACTTGAGACCATCGTCAACCAAGTCGCCGACCTATCGGTGCTCGAGCTCAGCGAGCTCATCAAAATGCTTGAAGAGAAGTTTGGCGTCGAAGCCGCCGCGCCCATGATGATGGCCGGTGCCATGCCGGCCGGAGCCGGTGGGGCCGCAGCAGCTGAAGAAGAGGAGCCGACCGAGTTCGATGTGATCCTCGCTGATTTCGGTAGCCAGAAGATCCAGGTCATCAAAGAAGTTCGCGCCATCACTGGCCTCGGGCTTAAAGAGGCCAAGGAACTCGTTGACGGCGCGCCCAAGCCCGTCAAAGAAGACGTCAACGACGAGGAAGCCAAGGAAATCAAAGAGAAGCTGGAAGCCGTCGGCGCTACCGTCGAAGTCAAAGGCAAATAATCCGTTTCGATACGATTTAACCCATTTTTTGTTTCCATGGCCGGAATTGCGTGATGCAATTCCGGCCATGGTTTTTGGATATAAGGATAGCTCTTTTGGGTTTTGCCCACGGAATGGGCTACTGTATGGGGGATAACGTAGCATGAACCCGAGGGGGATCCTATGCAAGACGATTTAGTGAATGATCGTGAACCAGTTCGACCGGAAAAGGCCTACAACAACTGGACCTTTCTCAATGGCCCTGACGCTCGGAACGTGCGGGTCTTGTGCGAATTCATGGAACCGTCGACACGATTCCGAAGAAACCAGGTCGCCAATACAATCTGCTTCTACGGGTCGGCGCGAATTCCATCGCCGGAGCAGGCACGCTCCCGTATAGAGGAAATAGAGTCCTTGCTCGACAAGACGCCGACAGACGCGGTGAAACAATCGCTCCAGGATGCCCGGCATGCGGAGCACATGTCACGGTATTATGTGGATGCCCGCGATCTGGCTCGTCGTTTGACCGAGTGGTCCCTGGGTATCAAATCGGTGCGAAACCGGTTTCACATCTGTTCGGGAGGCGGCCCGGGGATTATGGAAGCGGCCAATCGGGGAGCCCACGATGCGGGCGGGAAATCGGTCGGATTGAACATCAGCCTGCCCTTCGAGCAGGTTCCCAATCCCTACCAGACGCCCGAGTTGGCCTTTGAATTTCATTACTTTTTCGTGCGCAAGTTCTGGTTCGTCTATCTGGCCAAGGCGCTGGTAGTGTTCCCCGGCGGATACGGTACCTTCGACGAGTTGTTCGAGTTGCTGACGCTGGTGCAAACGGGCAAAATCAACAAGGATCTGGTAATCGTCGTCTACGGCACGGATTTTTGGAACGAGGTGGTCGATTTCAATGCGTTGGTCAAGTGGGGCGTCATCAGCCAGGAGGACCTTGACTTGTTCCGGTTTTCCGACAGTGTCGACGACGCTTATGAATATCTTACACAGGCGCTTACGGAACGGTATTTGCGGCGTCCTGTGGGCAACGGACAATAACCAGGAGGAGCCAAACCATGTGCGAATTGGTCGTGTTATTAAGCATGTTGACGGGAGCAACGCTCGATGCGAATCCTGTTTCGGAACCGGCGATTACCTTGTATATCGCACCCAACGGAAACGATGCCTGGTCGGGAACGATGGCCGATCCTGCAGATGACGATGGACCGCTGGCGTCTCTTGATGGTGCCAGGATGCGTATCCGAGAGTTGCGAGAGGGAAATGCTCTCGAGGGCGGCGTCGAGGTGCTCGTCCGCGACGGCGTGTACCGAGTCGAAGAGGCCGTGACCTTTACCCCGGAGGACTCGGGAACCGCTGAATCGCCCATTGTCTATCGGGCCTACCCGGGCGCGAATCCTGTCATCAGTGGCGGAAGGGCCATCACCGATTGGGAAGTGGATGGCGAACGGTGGCGGACCCACCTTCCCGAAGTCGAGGCGGGCGAGTGGTACTTTGCGTCGGCCTGGGTAGATGGAGAGCATCAGAATCCGGCCCGCTGGCCCAGCGAAGGCTTTCATCGGACGGTGGCCCGGGCTTCCGATTCACTTGGGGTCACCGATCCGGAGGAAGTCGATGCGCTCAACCGCCAGGCCATTGGATTCGCCGAGGGCGATATCCAGGAATGGACGAACCCCGAGGACATTTTCGTGGGCATGATGCAGTCCTGGGAGGTTTACTACGGGCGCATCGAGGAGATCGACTTCGAGAACCGGGTACTCCATTTCAAGATCCCCTCGTGGTGGGTGTTTGGCCATTGGACCGGCCCCGACCAGCGATACTACGTCGAAAACGTCTATGAAGCCCTGGATGCGCCGGGTGAATGGTACCTCAACCGTCAAACCGGCGTACTCGAATACATCCCGCAAGAGGGCGACGATCCGGAAACCACCGCCTTCATCGCCCCGGTAGCCGACGCGGTGGTCCGTATCGAAGGCGACCTCGAAGCGGGGCATTTTGTCGAGCATCTCCATTTCGACGGACTAACCTTTGCCCACACGCGCCACGAAATCCCCGAAGACGGCATGCTGGATTTTCAGGCGGCCTATAATGTGCACGCCGCCTTTATGGCCGACGGCTGGCGGCATGGCTCCATGCGCAACGGAACCGTTCGGGAAACCAGCCATCATGGCGTTTGGCTCCGCTGGGGATGCCAGGACGTGACCCTCTTTCAAAATCGGATTCACCATCTCGGCGCGGGCGGTGTTCGGATCGGCCATGGCGAAAGCCCACGGGACGACCATCATGTAACCGAACGTATTACCGTCGAGAACAACTGGATTCACGATGGCGGGTATATGTTCCCCGCCGGATGCGGCCTGTGGATCGGTCGCAGTTCCCACAACCGGTTGGCCCACAATGAAATCTCGGACTTTTATTACACGGGGATCTCCGTAGGTTGGTCTTGGGGTTATGCGCCGAGCACGGCCAATCACAACATCATCGAGTACAACTATGTCCATCATTTGGGCAAGGAACTCCTGAGCGACATGGGCGGGATCTATTTGTTGGGCGACTCGCCGGGCACAGAGGTCCGCAACAACATCTTCCACGACATCTACTCTTTTAGTTACGGCGGCTGGGGGTTGTACCCCGACGAAGGCAGCACCGATATCCTGTTCGAGAACAACATCGTGTATAAGACCAAGACCGGCGGTTTCCACCAACACTACGGCAAGGAGAACATCGTCCGGAATAACATCTTCGCCTTCGCCCGGGAAGACCAGCTACAGCGAACGCGGGAAGAAGAGCACATTTCGTTTTTCTTCGAACGAAACATCGTCTATTACAACAACGGGCGGTTGCTCGGCAGCAACTGGAACAACGACCGGTTCGTGATGGACTACAACTGCTATTGGGATGCGGGCACGGGCGATGTCCATTTCCAGGGGCAAAGCCTTGATGAATGGCAGGCTCGAGGACATGACCAACACTCGATCATCGCCGATCCGCTTTTCGTCGACCCCGAGAACTACGATTTCCGGCTGCAGCCGGACTCGCCGGTGTTCGAGTTGGGCTTCGAGCCTATCGACCCGGAGCCGGTAGGGTTGTACGGCGACGACGAGTGGGTGAATGCGCCGCGACAGATCCCGCGCGAGCCTATCCCGTTGCCCGAGCCGCCCGAGCCGGTGTCCTTGACGGACGACTTCGAGGAAACATCGGTTGGAAGCCGCCCATCAGACGCACAACTCATCGAAGAGCATCCCGAGGCGACCGTTCGTGTTACCGATGAAACGGCCCACACCGGCAACCACAGTCTCAAGTTTGTATCACATCCCGGTCAGGAGTTCCGCCACAATCCGCACATCTACTATCAACTGCGCCATCAGAGCGGCCGGGCAGTGCTTTCCTTCGCGGTTCGCATGGAGCCAGGCGCCGAATTTTGGCATGAATGGCGGGACGGCGGCGCAGAGGGCTACCGCGTGGGGCCGACCTTAAACATCGACGCCGATGGCGCATTGACGGCTTCGGATCAATCGGTTGCCACTGTTCCTCACGACGAATGGGTGACCATCACCATCGAGACCACCTTGGGCATCGGTACCACGTCGGGCGTGTATCAAGTTACGGTTGATATCCCCGGACAGGATACGATTCAGGTCGAGCAACTGCCCTACGGAACGCCCGACTTCCGTATGCTCGGCTGGCTTGGATTCATCGCCTATTCGGAAGGGGATGGCGTCTTCTATCTGGACGACCTGGACCTGCGGATCGAATAGGCCAGGCAGGAGCAAAACAAGGACAACCACAGGGAAGATACCATGTAAAGCGGATTCATCCCCTTGCATGGAAGGTATAGCGAATTGCGAGCGTATCGGAAAACCATCATTGCGCACGATGGGACGGCAATCTAGAGGGAAACCATATAGGCATGAATTTTGGCATCAAATGATGTATAAATGATATATACAAAGAAAGGTAAACTGAAATGCGAATCACCATTAACTTTGATGATGAGCTAATCGAAGAAGCACAACGTATAACCGGGATGAAAGAACCAACGATGATCATCCACGAGGGACTTCGTGCGCTTATCCAGCGCGAGAGCGCCCGCCGCTTGGCACGCTTGGGAGGCACCGAACCTCAATTGCAGCCTATCCCCCGTCGTCGGAGCCAAGCTAAGTGACCCTTGTGGATACATCAATATGGATCGACCATCTTCGCAAGGGGAACTCCAACCTGCTGGCTGACTCATCTTGGCGTAGCGGATGCATGTCAACGCGTGGACTGTAAAAAACAAACGACTACAAGGATAAGCGTTTCCCAATGAATCCCTTAACTGTCCCTCCGCTCATGAGCGGCGGTCTCATGCTAAGTTACCAATGCTCGAGCACATGCCGCCATTGCCTGTACCGGTGTTCGCCCAAACGGGAGAACATCTGGATGGACCTGGAAGACGTGAAACGCGTATTCGCGGCCCTAAAGCGGGAACGCCTCTTGCATGGCATCCATCTGGCCGGGGGCGAGGCGGCCTTGCGGTTTGATTATCTGCTCGACGTGATCCGTCTGGCCCGTGAAATGAACATCCCGCTGGACTACCTCGAGACCAACGCCTCGTGGTGCTCGGATCCGGATCGCAGCCGCGAGAAATTCCGCCAGTTGCGCGAGGCCGGCTTGCCGGCGGTACTCATCAGCTGCTCCCTTTTCCATGCCGAATACATCCCCTATGAACGAACGCGGATCGGCATCGAAGCAGCCCAGGATGTATTCGGACCCGGCGGCGTACTGGTCTGGCAACCGTGGGTGATGGACATCCTCGAACGCCTGCCCAATCCGCAGACCACCGCGACATGGGAGGAAATCTGCGCCGCCGCCGGATGGACAACGGACGCCCCGCAGATTCCCCAGTCCTATGGCATCACGCCGGGCGGCCGGGCCCCTCAAGCGCTGCGGGCCTGCTATCCCCTCGAACCGCCCGAGGCCTTCCGACATCAGATCTGCCGACGCATCCTCGAAAGCACAGCCCATTTTCACATCGATCCCTTCGGCAATTTGTTCACCGGATTGTGTCCCGGCATCGCTCCCGGTCGAGTCGGCAATCTGCATCCACGCATCACGCCCGAGGCGTTTCCCGCCTATTGGTCCTTGGCCGAAGCCGGGCCCTTTGGGCTGATGCAATATGCCCGCGACGCCTACGGCTTCGAGCCCGATGCGGCGGGCTACGCCGGTCCATGCGACCTCTGCCAACAGGTTCGGGCCCATCTGCTTGACACCGCGCCAGAGGTCCATCCCGAACTGCGCCCCGCCGAATTCTATAAGGATGAATAACAGGAGAAGGTCAGTCAGGCTGGGAGACCTGCTACCGCCTGGTGTAATGTTGGATAGTGTAGGGCGCGCTGTGGATCCGAATACCATTGGGCCTCTTGAAGCACATCCCTGACTTGCGCCTTTGCGCCGGCCAAAACCAGTCGCAGACCCTGCTCCTCATAGTCATCAAGAAGATTCTCTAATGTAGTCACCGCAACTCCATCGATATCGTTGACTCCAGACATATCGAGAATTAACCAGTTAACGTCTGGCTTCATTGCTAACTGCTCCCGGATATAGTCTTCGACAAAGCGGGCGTTGGCAAAATAAAGGCTTGCATCGATTCGAAGGATGACTAAGCGGGGCAGGGTGACAGCATCGGGATAGCGTTGAACGTCATGATAGGCGTCCTCGCGTTCCACATAACCGAGAACGGCCGCATGTGGCCGAGCGCTGCGGGCGACAAATAGAACCAAAGAAAAAACGACGCCCACCAGAATCCCATGCTCGAAACCAATCAACAGTGTAACAATGAAGGTCACTAACCAAGTCCATCCATCAGCCCTTTTAAACCGAAAGAGCTTAACAGCGGCTCTAACATCGACCAGCCCGATCACAGCGACAATAATGATGGCCCCAAGTACCGCATTGGGCAGATAGTAGAACCAGGGGGTGAAAAAGAGAACGACAAGGAGAACTAGCACTGCTGTGACCATCGAGGCAAGCGGGGTTTTTGCTCCAGATTGATAGTTAACCGCGGTCCTGGAAACGCCTCCCGTTACCACATAACCAGAAAATAGACCTGCCACAACATTCGCAGCTCCCAGAGCAAGAAACTCGCGGTTTGGATAGATGCGGTATTTCTCCCGCGACGCTACCCATTGAGCCACCGTCATGGACTCCATATACCCCACAAACAGGATCGCGAGCGCGGCCGGAAATAGGCTGGCCATCGCGTTTGCATCAAACCTTATATCGGACCGTCGAGGAAGGCCGCTAGGCGTTTCACCCACGATTGCAATCCCGACTTCATGGAGTTGAAGGAGATAAACCGATACCGTGCTGAAGATTACCACAATCAGTGCGGCAGGCAGATGCGGCCGAATTCTCTTGACAGCAAAGAGAACAATCGATGCCCCGATGCCGAGCACCGCTGTTTGAATCTGTATTTCGGTTAATGCTCCCGTAATCCCGGTCGCCAAAGATACAAGCGAATGACCACTTTCTATGTCAATGCCAAAAATGTGCCGAACTTGATTGAGCCCGATAATAACGGCCGCTGCCGAGATGAAACCGCTTGCTACTGCATGGGAAACAAAATTGCTCAGACTACCGGCCCTGAACGCTCCCAACACAAGTTGAAGAGCTCCGACCATCAGAGTGAGCAGGGCGACCAATTGGAGGTATTCAGCGCTTCCTGGTGCAGCCAGTTTCGAGCAGGCCGCCGCTACCAATAACGACAGAATCGCTACCGGGCCAACGGCAAGATGACGTGATGACCCCAAGAGGGCGTACACTATAATTGGGAGGGTAGAAGCATAAATACCGTAAACAGGGGGCAATTCGGCGAGCATGGCATAGGCCATTCCCTGAGGTACCAGCATAACTGCCACAGTAAATCCCGCTCCGATGTCGCTTTTTAAAAATGCTCGATCATAGGAACTCAGCCACAACGGCAGGGATATGTTCTTTATGCCCACCTTTTGCACTCCTGAAAACGCATAGAGTGGTGACGGGACTAGATCTTAGATTGCTGAGTAGGGATGATCCCTCCGGTTTACTAGAGTCCGGCTCGTTCGATCGCCCACAATAGCCCGATGATCAGCAACACTACTGGAACTATTACTACCCAAGCATTGACCTTGAACAAGTCCGGTAAGGTAATCGCTCCAAATTCGCCTTTACGCAGAATCCCGGATTCCAAACGCGGATACAGGGCAGCGAAAAGGCCGGCGCCAACAAGGATGCCAACAATCCCGCCGAACAACGCATCAAGCGCGCCCGTTGCGACGGCGCCTGCGACCGTCCCCGGGCAATATCCCAACAAGGCGAAGCCGGCACCGAAAATCAATCCACCGATAACGGTTGTCCCAATCGAGCCCGGCTTCGGATGCAACTTGGCAAGTCCGAAACTACGAAGCAGATGGACGCCGATCATTCCGACCAAGACCGCAGTCAACATGATCTTGACCACGGTAAAATCCTCAAGCAGCAACTGCCTGATGATCACGTTGTAATCTGTGACACCGCCCTTTTGTAGAAGGAATCCGAAACCAATGCCGATCAGGAAACCGATGAGCAATTGTCGGCTTTTATCCGCGTGTAGATTGCTAAACATAGCTTCTATCCTCCTAATACAACCCGAAACAACAGCATTGCAACGACAATGCCGCCGATAAAGAAACAACACGCGGCGATCCAGCTGCTGACCACAAGCTGTAGCGTGCCGCTAATGCCGTGTCCACTGGTACAACCGCCGGCCCAGCGTGCGCCAAACCCAATCAGTGCGCCTCCAACGAAGGCGGTTCCCCATCGGATACCTACTGAATATCCAGCAGCCTGCATCCACTCTTCCGGAACCCAGAGAATGCGAAATGCGCCCGAGAGTATGGCCGAGATGAAGGCCCCCACAATGACGCCAAGTACCAACATCCACTCCCAATCGATTTCGGGAGCGAATTTCTTGTAATAGGGTTTGTCAAGCGTCTTGTTGCCGCGCACCGATTTTTCCAACATCCCGCTGGTTCGCGCAAAGGCAGTGGAGCATCCCAGCGGTTTGTCCGAAAGGAGGAAAGCAACGCAACAGAGCAAACCGATCCCCCCTCCAGCTACATAGGGAGACCACGTTACCATTGTCAACCATTCTATCATGTCTAAATCCTCCTTACCCCAAAAACCGTGGGCCGTGTGGGATAATGCAAAGGGGGCATTCGCCGGTATATCCGGCAGCCGCATATCCCGTCATACCGCCCGCAATGTTGTACAGCTTTTTGAACCCATGCTGCGCAAGAAGGCTTGCGCCAAGACTGGATCGATGTCCCGTACTGCAGATAAGCGCAGTAGCCAAGTTTTGATCGAGGTGACTGTGTTCTGTCCGCAGGTCCGGCGCGGTAATATTGATCGCGCCCTCGATGTGATTCATCTCGAACTCGCTAGGCGAACGAACATCGATCAGTTGGGTCGCATTGCCTTCGCAGACCATCTCGTTTAACTCATGACTCGATAGGATGGCCACATGCGAACTGGGTAGCCCGGCTTTGGCCCATTCAAACATGCCACCATCAAGCCATCCAACCACATTATCGAGTCCCACGCGGCGCAACCAAGTCCGGGCTTCATGGGCTTCAGTTTCATGGTTGGCAACCAGCAGAATATCCATGTCAGGCGGAAGTATCCATCCCGCGAATGTGGCGAAATTGCCTCCCATATCGACGTGATAGGCCCCGGGTACATGCTGCCCGCCAAATGTGCTGTAGCTCCGGACATCGAGTACAAGCGTGTTGTCTCTCTGCGTCTGTTCCTGGAACTCTCGCGGCGGTAGCGGCTCCATAGTCGGTGTTTCCCGAAGCAATGTTGGTCCCAGACCATTAATTTTGGTGCAGCGGCTGAAATGATCCGGGGCGGGCGGCATATTCGTGGTCAGCGACTTGATGAACTCTTGACGGTCTTCAATTTGAAGAGCCGCATTGTATTTCCGTTCATACCCAATGGTACTAGTACGCATCGCGCCCATGGCCCGGCCGCAAAGCGAACCTGCGCCATGTGCCGGATAGACCATGCAGGAATCCGGGAGCGTCATCAGCGTATTATGTAGGCTATCGAAAAGTTTCGAAGCAAGTTCGTCTGCCCTATTGGGAAAGAGATCGGGGCGTCCTACATCGCCAACAAATAAGGTATCACCACAGAACAGGGCCGCGGCATCATCGCCCCGCGATTTGTCCGTGACCACATAGGCAATATGTTCTGGAGTATGCCCTGGGACATCAACTACACGGAAAACCATGTCCTCGATTTCAAACTCGTCCCCCTCGGCCAGCGCGACATGGTCAAATTTTGAATCGCCTGCCTTGGGCGCATAGATTGTCGCACCTGTTTTTTCCGCCAGTTCCATGTGCCCAGAAACGAAGTCCGCATGCAGATGCGTCTCAAGAATATGGGTAATCTCCATACCCATATCTTCTGCAGCATCAATGTACAGATGAACATCCCGGCGTGGATCGACAATCGCGCAGGTGCTTGCGCCAGCGACTAGATACGAACTGTGGGCCAGACCTTTGACAAAGAATTGCTGGATATACATAGCCGTAACTCCTGTCTATGTAGGCCTCAGAATCGGCACGTATACTCCGCGTCCCTATCTTCTCGACATAAAGCCCAACCCAGTAGAGGATCGCATCCTATCTCGGGGTATGCCGTAAAAAATCGTAACAGATGATTCTGAGGCATTCCTTCCTATGCCTTAACAACACTATAGCATCAGCAGCAATAAAAGACAAAAATCATGCACTGGGTCGCTCAGCCGGCGCGCTTGGACAAGAACCGGTCGATGATCTGTTGCCGGTAGTCTTTGGACAGCGACGCGAAGAACGCCGAGTAGCCCGTGACGCGCACGATGAGATCGGGATGAATCGACGGATCCTCGTGGGCTTCGAGCAGGATTTTTTCAGTGAGGCAGTTGAGATTGATCAGGGTACCGCCCATGTGGTTGTGGGTGTGAATGAGCGCGATGAGGGCGTCCATGCCGCCGTGCTTCGCGAGCATATCCGTGTCGATGTCGAGATGAAGGGGAGCCGAGTTACCGTAACCAGGTTGGGCATGGGCCACGGCCGTGGCCTTCAACGACGGCGAAAAGGTATCCACCCCGCGGGCAAAGCCCGGGTCCGGTTCGTTCGAGTGCGAGATGGGCTCGTAATTTTTTCGGCCGTTGGGCGTGGCGGGCAAGCGGCTGCCCAGTTCGATGAGCGTCCCATGGGAAAACATGCCTGGGATTATCGGTAGATTGTGTTTGGGCGTACCCTCGTGTTTGCAGCACCACACGAAATGATCACGCACCTTTAACGCCCATTTTTCGGCAGCCGAGTCGGGCGATCCGAACCGTTTGATGTTGGCCAGCATCAGGCGGATGTCTTCGTGGCCTTCGTAGTTTTTATCGAGCACCTCGAACAATTCATCCCATGTGATGCGCTGCTCCTTGACGATGCGCTGTTCGATGGCGGCAAACGAATCGGCCACCGTCGCCAATGCAACGCCGTCGATGTTAAAACTCAGCACATCCACACCGCCCTCGGAGCAGTTCAGTCCCCGCTCCACGGGTCCGTGCATGAACAGGTTGTAGACCACCTCGGGGGTGTTTCGGCCAACCACTTCGTAATGCCTGTCATACCCCGCCTTGATCGAATCGACAATGGCTTTCGTATGGAATTGGAGGCGCTCGTACAGGTAGTCCAGCGACCGTTCGCCGACACGTACATCCTGTAAGGCATGGTAGAAGGCAAATCCCAAGTTGCAGCGGGTCACGTCTTGTAGCGGATATTCAATCCCAGGTATGGCGGTCCAGTTGCACCCCACCTTGGCCCGTTTTCGGGCGAGACCGAGGGGATAGCCGTTACGACTGAAGCCCTGCTCGCATCCGATGTTGAGGGAGTAGTCTACGCCTGTACCGTCCTCCATGGTGTACTCAAGGGAACGGCGCAACAACGTCTCGTTGACCTTGTCGGAGACCCGCAGGGCGATGTTAATGGGGATCTTCAGGGCGTGCATGGCGTCGAGGATGATGAAAGACATGCGGCTGGTCATGTCGCGGCTGCCATCGGGAATGAGCCCGCCGATTTGAGAATAGTGGGTGTCGTTGAAAAACACGCTCGCCACATACCAAACCGCCTCGTCGTCCAAAAGGATACCCTCAGCCGCATCCCGCTCGTAGTAGGGGCGAAGGGCTTCGTCCAATTGATCAAGGGCTCCGCCCACGTAGTAGGTCCGATCCAACGTCTGGAAATGGGCGATGAATTGACAGGCCTCCCTCAGGGTTCGCGGGGGATTATCGACCAACCACTCGTTGATTCGGGCGATCTCGTTCAGATTTTCCTTGTCGTTCGGGTTCTTCTCCTCGGCGGCCAGGCGACGGGCTTCGACGGCCAGCTCGGCGATATACTCCTGCATGCCCAGCACGACCAGCTCTTCGCCGTCGTAGAAGCTTGTATCCTCGGGGCTGTTGAACGCGCGGTAATAGCGGATCTTGTCGAGCAGTCCTCCCCAGCCCAATGTGAGCCCGATGGTGATGTCGCCCGCGCAATGGTTCATGCCGCCGAAGCCGGGAAAGGTATGGTATTTGTCCCAGACGGGCTGCAATTCGTCGGGAAAGTCCTCCGGCGCCATACGGATGGGGGCGAAGTCGGTAATGGGTTTGATCCAGGCTCCGCCCAGGGCGCTGTTCTTGTTGATGTACTTGGGCATGGCGTTCATAAAGGCCCGCATGGTCAGACCGATGGGTATGTAGCCGCAGATGATGCCGTCGTCCCGCAGCGCTTCGGGCGGCGCTTCAAAGGTGAAATCGGGAAAGTGGACAAACCCCCAGTCATCAAGGTCCAACGGGCCGATGAGCTTCATCTTTTGATCGTTAATGGCCATCTTATCCGCGTGGAGCGTGTCGATACGCCGCTTGATCAAGGGCGACAGGGCCACCTTGTCCTCGTTTAGCCCGGGAGATGTCATGGGATTGCTTCCTTTCACGATGCGTATGCCGGCAATCGGTTGTTGGTGAACAGGCGGAGCGTTGCAGCGATTTCCGAATCGGTGGGAATGGCACAGATGGGTCCCGTATGTTCCATGCCCAACGCGGCATACTTCCCTTGCGCCAGTTTATGATACGGCATAATCTCCACCCGTTCCACGGCCAAGGGCGCGAGAAACCGGGCGATGGCGGGCATCTCGGCGTCGTTGCATCCGGGAATCAGCGGTACCCGCACCCAAACACGACATTCTTGTTCGATCAGCCGATGCAGGTTGTCGAGGATGCGTTCGTTAGACACTCCGGTCCATGCTTCGTGCACCGCCGGGTCAACGGCTTTAAGGTCGTAGAGGAAGAGGTCGATCAGCGGCAGAAGCGGTTCGATCCATTCCCATGGTACGTTGCCCGCCGTGTCTACGGCCGTATGCACGTCCTCAGCCTTGAGCTGGGTAAGGACTTCGCGCACGAACTCCGGTTGAAGGAGGCAGTCGCCGCCGGTCAAGGTCACGCCGCCGCCGCTGCGGGCGTAATAGGGTGCGTCGGTCAACACGGCCGCGACCAGTTCGTCGGGGGTCATGGCCTGCCCCACTCCGGTTAGCGCTTCGGCGAAGCACGTATCTACGCATGCCAAGCACGCGACGCACCGGTCCCGGTCGAGCACGTGACGACCTTCCCCATCAATAGCATGGGCCCTTTCCGGACACGCCACGATACACCGGCCGCAACCGATGCACCGCTCGGGCGTGTATTCGAGGGCGGGTTGCGTCGCGATGGATTCCGGATTGTGGCACCATCGACAGCGCAGGTTGCACCCCTTGAAAAACACGGCCGTGCGGGCTCCGGGACCGTCGTATACGGAGAATCGCTGGATATCGAAGATCGTTGCCTGCATCTATGGGTCGCTTGCGTCATTGGGTGTTGCGGTATATCAAGCACGGCTCCCAATGCTACAGGTCTTGCCGGGTCTTTACAAGTAGGAGCGGGACAACATAGACCCTACGGAATCACTCGAAGCCATCGCGTTTCACCGGGGTCCATGGACAGGACCGCCTCGCCATTGTGAGCGGGAAGCGGATTGCCGTCGCGATCTTCGAGGGTCTTTCCATCTGGCAAAGCGATGCGTCGTTCGCCGCCCTCGGCGGTGTGAATGATTAGCATGCGGCCATCGGTACGGATGATGTCGTCGTACTCGGACCAGAGATGAACCCCGGC
>PWNM01000280.1 GCA_003557825.1 Candidatus Hydrogenedentota bacterium
GCCCCGCCGTAAATCCCTTGGGGATTGTGGACGTCCAGCGGCCAACCGGCATAGGCGATGGTATCGGGGAAACGGGAGTCGTCCATGATGTCGTTCATCGTAAGCATGGTATCACCCACCAGGCGGCGAGTCTCGCGTTTGGCCAGACTGTGTGGAACATCGACCAGATCGTAGTTGGCGGCTTTATCGCGCTCCGGCCATTCATTCTTTACGTAGTTCCAATAGCCGTAGGAAATGCGGATTAGCTCATCCCGGACGCGCTCGGTGTCGTAGAGGTCGTCCCGATCGCCCGGAGTTTCCAGCCACCATTCGCCGTAGAAATTGGGATTGGGCCGTCGTCCGATAGAAACCAGGTCGGGCAATTGGGCAGCCCAAGGCGGCGGCGTGAACTCGACCGGTTCGCCGACATCGACGGCCTCGAAACAAAAGGGCCCCATCAACGTACCGCTCATGGTGATGAGGTCGGGTTGTTCAGGTGCATCCGGTTCATCGTATTGCCATCGGGCCTCCCAGCCAATGCGATACTGGGCTCCAGCGTAATGACCTACCCAGCCGTCCCCGGTGCAGTCGATAAAATAACCGGCCGAGATTTTCACCGGGGAACCATCGCGTACATCCACGCCAAGCAGTGTTTTGATTCGTTCGGACGAGTCCATTTCTACGCCGAGGATGCGGGTGTGTAGGAGCACGGTGAGCTGCGGTTCGGCTTCGGTCATGGTCGCATAGGGAATGCTGAGCGTACCATGGCCTTCATGAACTTGAAGTCGGGTGACTTCCTCAATGACCCCTGTTTCACGGGCATTGGGTTGAATAATGGAAGCGCCTTCGGACGGAACGCCGAGCTCGCTGCTGGCATTGCCGCCCAGCACAGGACGATCATGGACCAGAGCCGTCCGTATGCCCAGTCGGGCAGAAGCGATCGCAGCCGGACACCCCGCCGGGCCGCCGCCGACCACCACCACATCGAAATGCCCCAGGTCCTTCGGTTCCGTGGCGCCTTCGTTCAGCCGAAGTCGTTCATGCATCAGGGCATCGACTTCGTGGGGCGGGATATAGTCCATCTCCGTGGTCAGGATCAGGGCGGCGCAACGGCCAAATCCTCCCGTTAGATCGTGCAATGCAAGCCGATGGGTTCCGGCAGTGAGTTCGACATCCCCCGCGATTGCCCAATGCCAGTCATCCCGGTCGGCTTCACCCATTACCTTTGGCAACGGCGCGTCATCGAGTACGACTTGAAACGTGCCCGGATGGTATTCCGGCAACCAGTCCCGCATGCGCACCCAGATCCGGTAGCGGCAGGATTGCTGGACGTCGAATTCCATCCACGCATCATCAACGGGCGCGTCGGCCGAGCGGGCAATCAGATAGGACGAGCCCATGAGATAGACGAACTGGGTGTCCATGTGCCAACCGCCGCGATGGGTAAAGTCTTCGGCGCTAACCCAAAGAAACTCCTTTGCGACGCGTGGCGGGGGATACTGCCGGCGCACGCTGAGCGCCTGTCGAGGTTGCGGGGCTGTTTCGGCTTGTGTCGCGTGGGCAACCCGAGGCGCGAAGCCTCCTGTGGACGCGATCAGGCCCGCCGCCCCCATGCTCTTGATGTACTCTCGCCGCGATATGTCCATTGCCATGCCTCCAAGGTCGATGAGCGGGAATCAGCATCCGCCTCCACTATAGCATCGTGGCAGATGCCCTCGATACGTTAATCAGCTTGTTCGGAAAGGCGCGATTTCATCTCCTCGACCCACGCCCAATGGCCCTCGTCGTATGGGCCCAGTCCGATATCCTCCGGCAGGATGTTCCGATGGGGCACAGGCGCGTC
This sequence comes from Candidatus Hydrogenedentota bacterium, assembly GCA_003557825.1. Taxonomy (GTDB): domain Bacteria; phylum Hydrogenedentota; class Hydrogenedentia; order Hydrogenedentales; family SLHB01; genus PWNM01. Next base: position 1,823 of record PWNM01000280.1, read on the forward strand.
GGTGAACGTCGCACGAATCGCTTCGAGATAATCGAACCCGAATTCACGATGGGGGAGGATGTAATGGCCTTCGCCCCATTCATTCAGGTTGTCCAACATGACCATGCGGGATGACAGGCAATCCTCGGGTTGGGATTCCATCATCGCTCGAAGGTTCTGCGCTTGGTGCTTGTAGCCGGCCGGTTCCAGCCACCAATGGGGGCTTGCCGAATAGCCGGCGTAGGTTTCCCAGGGTTCGGGTCGCCACCCTACGGCGATGGTCGGAACATCGGGCAGGACGTCCCGTCGCTCGAAGCGGCCTTGGTGGGTGGACCTCAATGTCTCGACCGCTTCCTCTTGGCTGGCCTCCGGGGAAACCGTGTGGAAGCAATAGGCGAAGGAATAATCGATCCCGCAGGCCTTAAAGCGGTCGAGTACGCTCGGGTCGTCGCCTCGATACTCGGCGATCAGATGCAGCCCGTCGAAGCCTTCTTCCATCGCTGCGTCGCGCATGGCGTCCGTCGCTTCTTTTACGGCCTCTTCCGAACCCAAATCGCGGATGATATTGTGCACGTCGTAGATAAACAGCACCGGTTTGTTGTCGATGACAAGGTAGCTCGGATGGGTGAAGTAGTTCTCCATCCAGAAGGCGAACAAGTTGGTCATCAAGTCGTCCAGATCGGTAATGCCGGGGCCGCGCCCGACCTGATTTTCCCACATGATGGCGAAGTCGATCATCGAGGCGTATCGGGCGTTGAAGAAACCGTCATGTAGTGCATGTTCGAGGCGCAGTTGGACCGGTTCGCCCTGATTCCCGCGTTCGCGATACCAGCAGAACATAAAGAAGGTCATGCCATGCTCGACGGCCCATTTGATCTGCCAATCCATCACCTCGGGAATGCTCTCGTCGTAGTAACCGAGGGCAGGCTTGCGCTCCGGGTAGGCGTCGAGAATCGACCATCCCCAATGGACCCCCGGTTTCCAGCCGGGGAAATAGATCCCGCCGACATGGAAGTCGGTTGTGGCGGGTTCCGGTTCGGGCACATACTCCTGGGGGCCCACATCCAGGGGCGGACGGAAATCCGTAGCCAATGCGGTGGTGGCGGTGGAGCCGTCGGCCAAGGTATAGGTCGCGGTGAGGGGCTCTTCGACAGGCCGGTCTGCCTCGACTTCCCACGCGAAGGCGCAGTACAGGATGGGTCCTTCGACGAACCGCCCTTCGTCACGGTGGGGCCCCGTGGTCGTGATGACGCGCGGCTGTATCCATTCGTCGCTCTCCTGACGGGCCGGACCGTGGAGTTGGACCCCTTCCGGTACGTGTAGCTCAGCCGTTACGACCCAGGATTCGTGCTCCAGCGGCCGCTCGACCCAAAGGTGGACCGTTTCCCGTTGGCCGGTTCGTTGCAACGAACGGTCCCAGTAAAACCGGTCGCTGATTTCCTGTTCCGCTCCGTTGGCGCTGTTCCCAGGTAGCATAAAAACGGTCAACACTACAAGCAAGGCAAAGGCGGTCGTTGATGACATGGGTTCGGTCTCCTGTTATTCGGCCATAGCGCTGTAATGTGTATGATATTTCCGCTTTATATAAACAAGGCGTCCCAGACACCCTCGTATCCGGGACGCCCATGGATGGTATCGTTGTCCCTAAATGGTTCTCACCTGTGCTGTGGGCAAATACCGTTTACTTAGCCCTGCCCGCCCCAGATATTCATGAACAACAGCGCCTGGGCCATCGCGCCGGGTTGCTGTGTGATGGGGGGCGAGTAGACCGGGAATTTCTCCTGGAAGCGAACGAATTCGACATGGCCGTCCATGTACAATACATTGCTCCCACCGGGGATATGGTTAAACCGCATGTGTCCGCCCTGGTCGCCGTGCCAGTTTTGGAGATGCGACCACGCATCCCATTTTATAGGCAACGTGCTTTGGGCAACCGCCCCGGCCGCGGGGTTGTTGATGTTGGTGATGAAGAACCGTTCAATGCCTTCCCTGAGCCGGTTGTAGGTCGTGGGCAGCGGTGATTCGTTGTCATCGTCTCGATCGAATTGACCAGCCCATTGGAAGCGGAGGCTGCTGGGGTAATTGGCCACATTGAGATCCTGCGATCCCCGGTTTATAAATTTCAGAGGCATCTGATCACGGCTCCATTGGGGGCAGTTGTAGTCATCAATCGCCGATGGAGGAATCACGCGCAGTCGGGCTTCCCAGGGAAGGGCATGCCAAGAGGCCGGCCATATGGCCACTTCGCAGATCATATAGGCCACATCCATGTACTGGGAACCAGACTGGATCGCATAGGGCATGTAGATATAGGAAGTTGGGTTTGAAAGAATGGTGTGGATACACCCTTGGGAGACCCAGTTCCCACTGTCCCGAATGGAAGCAATCTGGGCCGAGAGATCGTCTTCGAGCCCCCAATTCCCCGAATTCGGATGGCCTGCAACCCAAGTATCATCCCGAGCGTCGGAAGGACATATGGCGATGCTTGGATCGTTCCAGTAGTCGGGGTATAACACGGTCGAATCGATTCCCAAGGTCCATTGGTTAACGGCCCATTGGTTTGCTCCGGGCATCATACCGCCTCGGTCCTCGCCCGAGTACATTTTCAGAACCAATCCCCATTGCTTGAGATTGTTCGCGCAGGATGCGCGCCGTGCGGCTTCCCGTGCCCGGGCCAAGGCAGGCAACAGGATGGCTGCCAGGATGGCGATGATGGCAATCACCACCAACAATTCGATGAGGGTAAAGCCTCTGCGTTTTTCGGTCCTCTTCATTGTTCTGATTCTCCTTTGGTTTCAGTTCACTTCCCAATGTTGACAAGCTTGGCACACCGAGCGATTGGGATCGTACGGAATCTGCCATGCAAAATACTAGCACCTTTTCGACGGTGTTGATATAATTATTCCGCATGGACTAGCACGATTCCGCATAAAATGCGAGAGGGCTAACGATGGACCCATACCGAGTGTTGAGCACGACGTCTCCGGGGTTCCCCCATTTACACCCCTATCAAATAAAGCAATTGGAGGGCAAACCCTGGCCCCGCAAATATGTGTTCGCCGATCTCGATTTTCCTTTTATGATGTTTGACCAAGTCGGTCATCCCGAGACTGGACTCCATACCCATGAGGATTTCAGCGAGTTGGTCGTTGTCCATCACGGACGGGGCATTCATATCACCGAAGACGGGGAATACCCGATCAGCGCGGGGGACGTGTTTTTCGTAACCGGCGAACTGGCCCACGGGTATAGGGATGTGGACGACTTGTGGGTGCTTGATGTGGTCTATGACACGAGCTTCATGCTCAGAGGGATGCAGGACATAAGCCGCGTTCCGGGTTATTTTGCCCTGTTCCATCTTGAACCGCGGTACCGGCGACAGCACTGGTTTGAGAGTCGTTTGCATCTCCCCCCCGATAGACTTGACCAACTGCTGGACATGCTCGAGGATGTGTCGTCGACGGTGCGTCTTAAGGCGCCGGGATATGAGTTCCGGACGCGCCTGCAGTTTCTAGAGGTAGTCTGTTTTTTATGTGAACAGTACGCCAACAGCCCCAATCCGGCGACGCGCAGCCTGATTCTGATGGACGACATCATCCATTTTATCGAGAGCAACTATGCCGAACCGATTACGCTGCAGGAGCTTACGCAACGGGCGGGCATGGCGGAACGGACCTTGCACCTCTTGTTCAACGAGGCCACGGGCGTATCGCCCATCGAATACCTGATCCGCACGCGGGTCGCACGGGCATCCGACATGCTTCGCACCACTCGATTGACAATCACGGAGATCGCCTTTCGAAGCGGATTTCAGGACAGCAACTACTTCGCGCGCCA
>PWNM01000087.1 GCA_003557825.1 Candidatus Hydrogenedentota bacterium
CCGTCAAGGAACCGATTTTCGATGTTGATCACCCGGGCAACGCCGCTGCTGATGGTCTGTTTGAACATGGGTTCAAAACGAACAAAGGGCAACTCGTCCCCAATAGAGGGTTCATCGCGCAACAATCGGATGCCTTTGATCGCATCAAGCAAGGTCTCTTCCGGTTGGTCCATTACTTCCTCAGACTGGTTCGTGCCGACGTCCGAACGCAAGACGAACTGACCATCTTCCACCCGTCCCTCGAAAAGCGATGTACCGCCGGCATCCTCGACTTTTTGTTCGACCAAGACCAGTTGTCCATCGGGATGGTAGACGCGGCGTGAAAAGATGCTCATATCCTGAGGTATGCTACCCGCAGTGATACGGAAATGGGCCTCCTCCTCGAAGGTAACATGCCCCGAATCGGCCACGCTTAGCCGGTTGACTGCATAGCCCGCCTTTTCCCCGGTCATATACAGCACATACCAGTCTTCACCCGCCAGCGCCGCGAGGTCGATCTCCTCCGCCGCCAACACCCGCGCCACTGCCATCACCGCCATAATCCAAACCGCCTTTTTCACGTTGTTGCTCTCCGTTCGGGGTTCATTTCCCGCATTGTACCGTATTCCATGGGCAAACCTCAGATCGATTCAACGAATCGTTTTCTGTACGTGATGACGGGGCGTGATGCTCGTTTCCAATGGGACGAATTTGGCCTTTGAAGGTATCCATGATACAGTTTCCGGCAGGTTGCAGACAGGAGCACAGTGATTATGAGTAAGACCCTGTGGTTTGGCTTGGTTCTTGGGTTGTTGGCGAGCGTGGCGGGAGCCCTGCCGCCTGCGGAATACCCCGTTTTCGATTCCCTGACCTATGACGACAGCGAGGCAGCGGCAGCGGCCTGGATTACCCATCAAGGCACCGCTCCGCCGACAGTGCTGCAAACGGACAGCCGCCCTGTATTGCGGTTACCCTGCAATTTTAGCGGAACCGATCATCCCCGGGCCGTCTGGGACCTGCCCTTAAACCGTGACCTGAGTACCGCCCGGGGCATTCAGTTTCGGTTCCGGTGTCCCGATCCGTTGCCGGTGGGATCGTTTACAGCATATCTTCGTAGCGGCGACGGTTGGTATACAGGGGATTTTCTACACACGGCCGAGCCCGTCCCCGATGCCCCCGGTTGGCATACCGTCTCCCTTGATAAGACCAGCGCCCGCATCGAAGGAACACCCCGGGGCTGGGCCCATGTCGACCGGCTCCGGATTGCGGCATGGCGGGGAGCCGATATCGACACCGAGATCCACCTGGCCGATTTGGGTATCGTCTCCGGGGACAGCGACATGCTTTTGGTGCTGAATGAGCCGGCTCCGGGTCAGCCGCTATCGGCTTATGTGCGCAATGTAGACCAGGCGCTCAACGCCATGGGCCTCTTCCCTGCGTTGGTCAATGAACGGGACGTGACGGCTGACCGCCTACGGGATACCCGTGTGATCATCTTGCCCTATAATCCGGACCTCCCCCCACGGGCGGTCGAAGCCTTGGCGGGCCATATGGACCGCGGCGGCAAGCTGGTGGCCTTTTTCGCCTTGCCCGAATCCTTGGCCCGGCGGGGCGGCATACGCTTGGGCGGCGTGCGCGGGGAAGCGGAACGGGGCGATTTTAGCGTTATTCAGGCCGTCGGAGATGGATTGCGGGGGTTGCCGGACCGCATCGCCCAAGCATCGTGGAACATCCGCATGGCAGAGCCGGTCCATCCGAGTGGGCGTGTGGCCGCCGAATGGCGCGACCGAGACGGCCACCCAAAGGGCGCGGCAGTCGTGGTAACGGATCAGGCCGCTTTTATGAGCCATATTTTGTTGAACGACGACCTGGACCGAAAACGGCAACTGACGCTGGCCATGGTGGGGCATGTGTATCCCACTGCGTTCGAACAGGCTGCGGAGCACCAGATCGCCGCCATCGGAGCCATCGGGGCATACCGGAATCTTGACGAACTCCGTCGGGCAGTGGAGCAGGCAGATGCGCCCGGGGCCGTCGAACGACTGCGTACCGCGGAGTCGCTTCGAACACAGGCCCGCGAGCATCTCATACAGGATGCTCCCGAGAGGGCGGTGGGCGTCGCCATGGAATCCCGGCAACGGGCCCGCGAAGCCTATGCCGCCCTACAACAACCGAGACAGGGCGAATTTCGGGGGTTTTGGTGTCACGATGCCTACGGTATACCGGGTCGTTCCTGGGATGAAACCGCCGAAGCCCTCGCCCGGAACGGGTTCACCGCCGTGTTGCCCAATGTGTCTTGGGGCGGCGTGGCCTTCTACGACAGCGACGTTCTGCCCGTTGCGTCCGATGTGGAACGCTACGGCAACGCCCTCGAGGAATGCATCGCAGCGGCGCGGCGCCATGGTATCGAGGTCCATACATGGAAAGTGAACTGGAATATGGGCAGCAAAGCCCCATCCGGTTTCAGGACGCGTATGAAACAGGAAGGCAGGACCCAAGTCCATTTCAACGGCACGGCCCACGACGCCTGGCTGTGTCCCACCGATCCGCGCAATCAACGCCTCGAAATCGACGCCATGGTCGAAATGGCCACGCGCTACCCGGTTGACGGCATCCATTTCGATTATATCCGTTTTCCGGGCAGCGACTACTGTTTCTGCGCGGGTTGTCGGAGTCGCTTCGAGGAGTATCTGGGGCGTTCGGTATCGGGATGGCCCGGTGCGGTGCGCGCCGATTCCGACGTCGAGGAGGCCTGGCTTGAATTTCGGAGGAAAGCCATCTCGCACGTGGTGGAAGCGGTCCGAAAGGAAGTGCGCGCAGTACGGCCGGAATGCAAGATTTCGGCGGCGGTATTCCCCGATTGGCCCCGGGATCGTGACCGCATCGGGCAGGACTGGGGCGCCTGGGCCAGGGCGGGCCATCTCGATTTCATCAATCCCATGAACTACACCCCGTTTACGCCTTTGTTCGAAGGCATGGCGGCGCGCCAGCAGGAGTGGGCCGGCGAAGCGCCTGTCTATCCGGGCATCGGCCTTACCACTTGGACCGATCCCGCCGACTTCGGCCGCCTAGCCGCCCAAATAAAGGTAGCTCGGGAACGAAACGCGCCCGGGTTTACCCTCTTCAACCTCACGGCGGGAGCCCTTGATGATGTTGCGCCGCTGCTGCGTCTTGGATTGACCCGTCCGATGGCGGAATAGCAGGGCGCTTGCCCAAAAAAACCATGGAACGGGCGAAGGCCTCCGCGTCCCTCCCTTCTGAATCCAGCTAACCCCCATTCACAGACACCGCCACAGCTACCCCCCGGAAGGCAAGAAACACCAGAATACCTTTAGCTTTGGAGTATTATGTAGCGTATGTATTTTAAGTCATAGAGTTATAAGCTCATTCAAGTATACTTAAAATTCCGCCTATTGACAAAACAACCCAATTGTTATATCATGCAGGCATAGAAGGATGAAAAGCGGACTTGGCGTTTGGGTCCATCGGGGAGTTCGTAAAGGCTGCGGCATCGCTTTCCTGTGTGGCCTCGTGGTCGCGTATGCGAGGCGATGCATATCACGAGGAGAACCATTATGAAGAGGAGTAGGAAGCAATGGATTGCAGGGGCGGTGGCCTGTGCCATGGCGCTCATGCTAGCGGGAGCTGTCGGGGCGGATCCCGTAATCGCCGATGACGATCTGGTCATCTATTTCTCGTTCGACGAGGTCGACGGCGTCGTGGCCGATGGGTCGGGCCGCGGGAATGACGGTGTTATAGTTGGAAACGTTACGTTCGAAGCAGACGGCGCACGGGGCGGCGCAGCCCGATTTGCGGAGAGCGGGTATTTGGATCTGGACGGCGCCAATTTCCCCGCCGCGGACATCCCGACCAATGCGATTACCTTGGCGGCTTGGTGCAATGTATCGGACACGGGAGGGAATCATGCTGTCTTCAACGCCCGAGCATGAGACGAAACCTGGTTGATCCATCCCGAGATTCGGCCGAACGACTATCGGATCCATTTGCGCGGCGCGGGCCCAACAAATATCGGTAATATCACAGCGGGGACGCCTCAATTTGGCACATGGGTCCACTACGCCATCACATACGACGCGACCGACGATCCGGTTGTCCGGTTGTACATCAATGGCAGCGAAATCGCCGAGTTGGACGCGGAGAACGCCGTTCCCCTGCCCAGCAACTGGGATTTGGGCGCTCGTGTGGGTATCAATGTCGATGATGCCCGCCCCTTTACTGGGTTGATGGACGAGTTCTACCTGTACAAACGGGCGCTGGACGAGGACGAAGTCAATCAACTCTACCGGGCGGGGCTCTACCCCATCACCATCAATGTAGATTCCGAACCTCCCGGGCTGAACGTGCCAGGCATAGCAATGGACAACGATATTACCACCATTGGACCCGATGAGGCGCGTAGCTTTTGGGTATGGTCAAGCCTACGACGGGGAGAAGCCATCTTCCAGGCGTACGAAGTCACCACCGACCAGTACAACCTAGAGAGCCCCGGTCCGAACTATGCCGACGGCGGTCACCCCAACACAACGCCTCGCGTCATTGTAGACGGCGCTAGTTTGCACAAAGGAAACGCTGACTGGCCGGTACCCGATGATCCCCACTATGACTGGTATCAGATCCATGGGGCCACCGGGCCGGTCACCATTGATATCACCTATCAGGCGAAGGACATCCCGGTGACCATCAACGGCGATCCGGGCCTGACCGGTCCGTCTGTTGTGCATCACGAAGTCACGGGCCATAGCATCACCCTCTCCGAGGGCCCAGGCTATGACGTAACCGATGTCACCACGACGAGCGGCACACTCACGGATAACGAAGACGGAACGTGGACGTTATCCGCCGTGACAGACTACGACGGCGTGACCATAACGGTCACTTCGGAGATTGCCGATCCCACGGATGTGCCCGATGTGGTGATGGATGGTACATTGAGCCGTGAAGATGCAGAGGCAGCCATTACCGCTGCAGGATTGCTGGTCGGTTCTGTAACCTTCAACTACAGCAGTACGGTACCCGAAGGCCATGTCATCAGCCAGTCGATTCCGGCAGGAACGACGGTACCCGGAGGCGTGACCGCGGTGGACATCGTCGTCTCGCAAGGCCCGCCGCCGCCCATGCCGCTCGGCTGGATGCCGGTCCTTATCGTGCTGATGTTGGCCGCCTTTGCCTTTGTTGGCAGCCGGGCGCTTCGTCGGCGCACGCAATAGGTTTTCTGGTCACCGCCGGCTTCGGCCGCCGGGAAGACCGCGCCGGGAGATCCGCCCTTTGGGGCGCGTCTCCCGGCTTTTTTATGCGTCCCAATCTCGTTACTCTCCGATGAATGGCCCATACCGGCACAAGTTCCCTCCTGATCACGCATCTCACTTTATGTATATCTTCGATATTCTGCTATTTCTATTCGGCCATATTTGCTTATCATTTTATTTACAGCAATCCATTCATCCGCAAAGGGTTGACATCGCTTTCAAAGTAGTGTAGGATTTCGATTTGAACGAAGAAAGGTGAGAGCCTCGCGCAGAGTTCAAGCTGCATGGGGCACAGTGAACGGCGTTGAGAGGAGAGTTCGGGGACCCCGAGACGCATGGAACTCAACAAAGGAGAAGGAAGATGAGTACAA
>PWNM01000152.1 GCA_003557825.1 Candidatus Hydrogenedentota bacterium
CTATGCCGAACAATTTTGGCCTGGACCCCTGAGCCTCATCGTACCCAAACTCGATGCGATTCCCAATACCTTAACAGGCGGTTCCGACCGGGTCTCGGTTCGATGCCCGGCTTGTCCCATTGCCCGCGACCTATGTCGCGCCTGGGGAGGACCCCTGACCTCGACCTCGGCCAATTTGTCGGGCGAACCGGCTGCCCTGCATCCCGATTCCGCCGACCTTCCCGGCGTGTCCGTCGTCATCGACGGCGGCGAATTGACGCCCAGCCCACCATCGACGGTTTATGACCCCGACTCCAATACCATCTATCGCGAGGGAGTGATTACCGCCGATGAACTCCGCCGCTACCGATGAAGTAGAGCCTCCCAATTTCAGATCCCAAATCTGAGATCTGAGATCCCAAATTCGAGAAGCTTCCTCAGGCGGCGGCATAATCACGGGTATGCAATGCGTCGGCCCGAGCCCGTTCCTCGGCGCTGAACGATGGCGCATCGGCAGCCCGCGCGCAATCCTCCAATTCCGAAACGTTCTTGGCCCCGGTGAGGGCCAGAGTCACATGGGGCGTATCGAGAACCCACCGCAACGCTGCTTGCGCCATCGACCTAATCTCACCGCGCACCAGAAAACCGAGCTGCTCCACGTAGTTCACCCGTTCGATGATCTCCTCACGGGTATACCGGGCGTTCAAATTGTTGGGCGGGAACTCCGTTTCGCGGGTGATGGCTCCCGTAAGAAATCCATTGGCGAGGGTTTCCCGGGCGAAGATGCCGCAACCTTGCGCGCCCAGGTCATCGATCAAGCCCGCTGCCTCACGGTTCATGAGGCTGTAGACCACCTGGATCACATCGATGCGCCCATCGGCGACCCATTCCCGCGCCAGGTGCTGGGTATCGGGAAACTTGGAAATCGAATGCCCCACGGAACGGATTTTTCCCTGTTGCTTCAGGTGGGCGAGGGCGTCCCATACATCGTCATGGATCTCCTCGCCGCTGAAGGGAGAGTGGAAGAACAGAATGTCGATACGGTCGGTACCCATTCGGCGTAGGCTGGCCTCGACCGATTCGCGGGCCCGTTGGGCATGGAAGTTGGGACCGCATCCGTCCGATGGATTCCGGCCGAATTTGGTCGAGATGACCACCTTGTCCCGATCGGAGCCAAGCGCCCGGCCCAGCACTTCCTCGGCCACGCCGTCTCGGGCGCCGGGTCCGTTTCCGATGCCGTAGAGGGGAGCCGAGTCGAAGACATTGATGCCCAGATCAAGGGCAGTCCGAACCGCTCGGTGTGCCTCCTGTTCGGGCACATCCCCATAGACCTGCGAGGCAAAGGCCCAGGTTCCCAATCCAATAACGCTGCATTCAATGCCGGTACGGCCCAGGGTGCGATAGTGCATGAAGTTATTCCTTTGGCGGGAGTCAGGTACGGTGTTTATCAAGAAGCTCTCGGATACGGGGCACGGCGTGCTCGACAAAGTCACGGGTCATCTGACTGCCGGCGTCGGCAGTGGCCTGGCGGGGATCGTCGCCCCATACGCCGTCGTCGTCCAGGGTCGCGACGCGATCCGCCGGAAGTTGGTCCAGGTCCACCGTATCGGGATCGAAGTGCATCAAAAACGACGTCTCGCCATGGGCCGCATGATTTGCGGGCCATCGCCCTTCAAGGGGTTCGGAATCAGGCAAGCCCCACAGGCCAATCTCCGGGTGAACCTCCGCGAACCGAGTGCAGATCTCCTGCAACGCTTTCACCTGACCGCCGCCATAATGTCCGGTCAACAGCACGATGACCTTGAACTGTTCATCCACCAGTTGGTCGAGCACTTCGGTTATCAACGTAACCACGGTTTCGTAACGGTGCTCGAAGGTATGTTGGAATCCCTTAAACGGCTTAATGGTGTCCGTACCGATGTAAAAGGGCGGCAGGACCACCCCGCCCGTTTCACGCGCCAAGGCTGCGCATAGCCCATGGGCCTTGAGGCCATCGAGTCCAATAGGATTGTGGTAACTGTGCCATTCTATGGCGCCCCACGGCACATAGGCGATGGGCGTCTGATCTCGAATGGCCTCGATTTGAACGGGGCGTAAGCGTTCGTAATACCCCCATGCAATACTCATAGCCGCCTCCTTCGTTAGCGCTGCATAGCATCACAACACGCTATGGCGGCTCTTGATTCCTTAGAATGAATCCTTTCATGTTACATAAGCGGCATTTGTTTTCAGCAAGGAGAATGGCGCGTCCTACCGCTTCTGGAGGCGGGCGCTCTTTACGGCCCGTTCCACTTCCCGTTTGGCGTCGCGTTCGCGAATAGTGGCCCGTTTGTCGGTGGTTTGCTTGCCGCGACAGAGGCCGACTTCGACCTTGGCGATGCCGTTCTTGAAGTACAGCCGCAACGGTACCAAGGTGAGGCCCTTTTCGGCGACTTGGGAGGACAGGCGGAGGATCTGCTGTTTGTGCAGGAGGAGTTTCCGAGGCCGCTCGGGGTCATGATTCCAGATATTGCCCTGCTCGTAGGGGTTGATGTGGGCGCCTACCCAGACAAGCTCGCCTTTCGACGTGGGTTCGATATAGCTGTCCTTGAACGAAACCTTCCCATTGCGCAACGATTTCACTTCTGTTCCGCGCAATTCGAGTCCCGCTTCGAGGCGTTCGAGGATCTGGTATTCATGCCGTGCCCGGCGGTTGGTGGCGATGGTTTTCTCTCCCATGGGCTGTAGTATACCTGACCGGGATGATCCGACGCATGCGTCGCCCACGTTGAGGCGCTTTGCCGGGCTGTGCTAAGGTTTCCGCGGAGACTCCAAATTGGACCTACAGGGGGAGACATGTCATGGCGGAATCCACAGGAATGCTGATCAACGGGTTGGTCGTTCTGGCCTATTTGGTGGGAATGATCCTGATTGGCATCTACCTCACCCGGCACATCAAGAAAGCGGACGACTTCTTCCTGGCAGGGCGTTCCCTGAATCGGTGGGTCATCGCAGGAACCGTTATGGCCACCAACGTGGCGGCCGTGTTCCTTGTGGGACCCGCAGGAGCGGCGTACGCCGGCGGAGGCGCAGCGGTGTTACTCATCGCTTGGACGGGCAACATGATTGCGGCTGTAAGCGCCCTGGTAATTGTACCCCGACTTCGCCGACTCGAGATCTCCACGGTCTCCGAGTTCCTCGAAGATCGCTACGGACTCTGGTTGCGCCTCCTGCCCGCAGCGCTCTGGATCGTGTACTACGCCCTGTTTGCCGGCAACAACATGTATACCCTGTCCGTCACGCTCCAGCCGGTGCTCGGAGACATTAATCTGAACACCATCACCTTGTTTGTGGGCGGCGGCGTGATCGTCTATTGCTTCTTCTCGGGCTTGTTGGCGGTGGCCTATACTTCGGTCATTCAAGCCTTTTTGATGATCATCGGCGGCCTTATACTGCTGCCTTTGGCTCTCCGCGCCGTCGGGGGCATATCCGGATTCGCCGAGACGGTGCCGCCCGAGCATTTCGTGTTCTGGAAACCCGCCGTCGAGGACAGTGCCTGGCCCAACTATAAGCAAGTCATCATGTTCGCCCTCCTCGGGCTCCCTTATTGGTGCACCAGTCAGTACATGATCCAACGCGCCTTTGCTGGCCGTACCGTCAAGGAATCCTCCCGGGGCATCATGTTGGCGGCCATCTTAACGGGGCCATTGACCCTATCCTACATTATCCCCGGCATCTGCGCGGCCGTCTTGTATAAAGATACCGGCATACTCGAAAATCCGGATATGGTCCTCTCGCAATTGCTCCAAGACTTGTTGCCCGTCGGTTTGGGCGGATTGTTCATCGCCGCCCTTGTCGCCGCATCCCATTCCACGGCAAGCGCCCTGCTCAATTCCTTGGCCACCTTGGCCGAACACGATTTCTACCGCCGGTTCTTGCCCGATAAATCATCGAACGCCTACCTGTGGTTTGGTCGGGGCGCCACGTTGGTGGGCGGACTGGTCGGGATGGTCTTCGCCTTCAACGTGGACCGGCTGGGAGGAATCATTCAGGCCAATTTCACCATTATGGGCTTTTTCGAACCGCCCATCTTCGTGATCGTCGCCGCTGCCCTCTTCTACCGCAAGGCCAACGCCTGGGGCGCCCTCGCCTCGATTGTACTCGGCGTTGGTTTCAGTTCCGTAACGGCCCTTATGGGAATGCCTCCCGAGGATCGCACCATTTGGGTCTTCCCGATTTGTATCGTGGCCATGGCCATCGGCAGCATGATCGGACAAAAAGTACAGCCCGAGACCGTCGAGCGCCGCTCGATTGTCGATGATATGCTCGAACGCAGCCGCACGGTCCACACGGAACAGGCCACGCCCATGGCCATCGCCGGCATTGTCATCGCCGCAATCGCCTTGGTCGCCTTTATTGGCTGCGCGTTTTTCGAATCCTATTTGCCCATGCCCGGCAACATCCTGATCAACATGGCCTTCATGATCATCTTCGTGTTGGGCTGCTACATGGCCAGTCCCGCTTTTGTTCCGGAAACCGAAGACGTGGTCCCCCACGAGGCATCGTCTATCGAACGGTCCTGGTTCCACGTACTCTTTGGCAGCGGCTGGTCCTGGCTCGTGCTTTACGTGCTCTGCGCGATACTGGTGCTGACGCTGTATTTCATGTGACCTAGCCGGCATTCGGTACGCCCTTCCACAAGGATATGGGGGACCGGGCAGCACGGACATGCGGCCCGGTCCCCAGGTACAACTTCCCTCACCAAACCTTCCCGCGTATTAGGCTCATCTGATTAAATCAATCGCTTGACTTAATCAAACGATTGATGTATACTCCTCTGTAGGTAATCCACAACGGCATGGGTCCAAACCGACAAAAAGGGACGCAATGTACAAAGAACCGGCCGGTACCAAGCTGGCCCTGATCAAAAGCGCAGGCGAGTTGTTCGCCGAATATGGCCTGGAAGGTACAAGCATCCGTGCGATTGCGGACAAAGCAGGCGCCAATAGCGCCGCCATTAGCTATTACTTCGGCAGTAAGGAAAACCTGTACACCGAGACGTTGCGCTATGTGGTAAATCACGACAAGCCGCCAAGAGTACGGGAATACCTCGAAGGAGATGAACGACTCGAATCTGCAGAGGGAATAGCCGAGATTATCGCGGAAATCGTCCAACGCAAATTCGCGGCGTTCTACTCCCAGAAACAACCTCGTTGGCACGGACGGTTGATCATGCGAAGTTTACTGGATCCGTCTCCGTCATTGATTGCCATAGTCGAGCAGTTTTTCCTTCCCGATCATATCGACATGAAAAAACTACTGAAACGGGCCCGTCCGGACCTGACCGAGCAACGGGCGCAGTTGATGGCCTTTTCTATGATGGGCCAGATTGCGTTCTACGAATTTGCCCGTGCTCCCGTGCTTTATTTGCTTGATCGGAAGGAATACGAAGAAGGATTTCTTGAAGCCGCGGCTCGTCACACCGCCCTCATGATGATTACGGCGTTGGACCTGCCCGTACCGGCATCCTGCGCGGTGGCCACCGCCTACACGCCTCCCAAATCAGCAGAGACTAACTCCATAGGGAAATAACATATGCGCCTAGCATGGAAACACTATCTGGTTCGCGGCCTCGGTATCCTGGC
>PWNM01000382.1 GCA_003557825.1 Candidatus Hydrogenedentota bacterium
AATCCGGATAGATCGCCTCGGGCGAGGGGGACCAATGCGCATCCATCCAGGCAGCCCGCGGTGGGAAGAACCCCTTGTTCTCGGTAGAGTACATCTTATGGATAATGCCCCACTGCTTGAGATTGTTGGCGCAGGAGGCGCGGCGGGCCGCTTCACGGGCACGGGCCAAGGCCGGCAGCAAAATGGCCGCCAGGATGGCGATGATAGCAATCACCACCAACAGTTCAATAAGGGTGAATCCGTTCTTTTTACGCTGTGACATGCTGTTTTTCTCCTGTTTGATTAGCTTCTGTTGAATAAAAATAGAAAAAACATTCTGAAGTCCATTTACTGCCGAAATCACCTCCTTCATGTCATGGCCCTGTCGGATTTCCTCGGGCCGGTTATGGGACAACGCTGGTCTTCCTGTGCTCTCGCGCGCATGCGGTTTCGCGCGCAACCCATAATACAACAATTTCAGTTATTTGTCAATAAAAAAATATAAAAATGCATAATACTAAAGATTAGTTTGGGTGTAGTAGGGTTATGATGTGAAAAATCTTTCAAAACCTCTTTTACTCAGCCAGGGAATCGGCAATGTGCTGATCTCCCCCCTTCGTAACCAATGGGGTACTCGTTTGTATTGTAAATTAATAGAAGTATCTCGAAATGTAGGCGTAAGGGAGGGCATAGACATGCGGGAGCCGCGGACTGCGCAGGTAAGAACCGCTGCATGCTTGACGAATCCCTCCGACAACGCCCTGCTCAAGGAAAAAAGGAGCTAAGACAAACGCAGAAAGGAGACAGTCATGCCAAACTATTTGGATGTTGCAAAACACTATTTTGGCGAACGGGTCTTCATGCGTTTTTTGGACTGGATCGAAAAAGACCCGGATGAACACCTTCCCACCGCCATTGATCTAATCCTGAAAGCGCCGTTGAAGGCGGAACACAGGAATCAACTCGTCGCCCTGAAAGACGAGCTCCATACAAACCCCACCATACGACAGTTAATCGAGCGCGTTGTGACCCTGACAGACGCAAATGTAAAGCGACGTTTGCTCATCAATGTATTGCTTCGGGGATATCTGGCCGGACAAAAACATCAGCAGGATTTGAGCAAGGAGTGGGGCGTAAATGTCCCAGCGGCCATCCTGATCGATCCTACAAGCCGGTGCAACCTGACGTGCGAAGGATGCTGGGCCGGCGCCTATGGGACGCGCGACGAGCTGAGTTTTGAAGAGGTCGACCGCATTATCACCGAAGCCAAAGAGCTGGGTATCTTTTTCATGGCCTTCTCGGGTGGAGAACCCACGCTTTGGCCATCGTTGATTGAGTTGTGCCGGAAACACCAAGACATCGGGTTCATGATGTACACAAACGGTACTTTGATTGACGCGGAGATGGCCGAGGCATTTCGAGAGGTTGGAAACATTAGTCCGACAATCAGCATCGAAGGAGACCGGGAATGGACCGATGCCCGCCGGGGCGAGGGGGTCTACGACCAGATCATGGCCGCCATGGACCAATTGCGCGAGCATGGCGTGGCCTTTGGAGCCAGCGTAACCTTGACGCGACAGAACTGCTTCGAGGTGTTTGGCGATAAGTTTGTCGACCACCTTATCAACAAGGGAGTGCTGTACATTTGGAGCTTCCATTACATGCCCATCGGGCGGAATCCCGACTACAACCGACGGATTACCCCGGAACAGCGGGCCGACTTGGTTCATCGAGTGGGGCGGCTCCGAACCGAGAAACCGATTCTAATCGCGGACTTCTGGAACGATGGACACCTGACTTACGGGTGCATTGCCGGCGGCCGCGGTTTCTTCCATATTGCCGCGGACGGCGCCGTTGAGCCTTGTGCTTTCGCCCATTTCTCGAATATGAATATCAAAGGCTCCTCGCTCAAGCAAGTGCTTCAGTCCCCTCTGTTCCGCGCCTATAAACAGCGACAGCCCTTCGATTGCAACTACATGAAGCCGTGTCCGATTGTTGACAATCCCTCTGCGCTGCGCGAGATGGTGGATGAATCACATGCCCGGCCGACTCATGAGGGAGCCGACGATATCTTGAATCCGCAAGCCGCCGAAAAACTGGAGTCCTACGCCCAGGAATGGGACGAACGGGCCAAGGAGTTGGAGCAAGAACGTGAAACCATAGGGACGTGATCACCCCTACGATCTAAAAACTATGGAATGGCAGCAAGCGCGAGTATATGCGTTTGCCGGGTTAGCGGGCGGGTATGCGATGGCGGGCGGGCTATTTGCGCCGGGGATGGTACGTCGTTATGATCCCGGTATGAGGTGGCCGACGTGATCGTATTGGGAATCTCCGCGTTTTACCATGACAGCGCTGCCTGTCTGTTGCGGGACGGGACCATTGTGGCTGCGGCGCAGGAGGAGCGCTTTTCCCGGATGAAACACGATCCCCGTTTCCCCGAGCGCGCCATCGCCTATTGCCTGCATGAAGGCGGCGTCGATATTGAGGACGTGGACCGGGTGGTCTTCTACGACAAGCCCTTTCTCAAGTTCGAGCGGCTGTTGATGACCTATCTGTCCGTGGCCCCTCGGGGATTGCGGTCGTTTTATGATCAAATGCCCTTCTGGTTGAAGGAAAAGCTCTTCATGCGGACCACCATCCGGGGACAGCTTGGATACGGCGGCGAGGTGCTTTTCTGCAACCACCACGAATCGCACGCCGCGGCGGCCTTCTTCCCGAGCCCCTTTGAGGAGGCGGCCTTCTTGACCCTGGACGGCGTGGGCGAATGGGCCACGACAGCGTATGGCGTGGGGCAAGGCAACCGCGTCACCATTCAGAAGGAAATTCGTTTTCCCCATTCCTTGGGGCTGCTCTACTCGGCGTTCACCTATTTCGCCGGGTTCAAGGTCAACAGCGGCGAATACAAGCTAATGGGACTGGCTCCCTATGGCGAACCCCGGTATGTGGACACCATCAAGCGCGAGCTGATCGACATCAAGGACGATGGATCGTACCGGCTCAATATGGATTATTTCGATTACTGCGCCGGAATCCGGATGACCAACGGCAAATTTGCCGACCTCTTTGGCGGCCCTCCCCGAACGCCGGAGACCACGATCACCCAACGCGAGATGGACCTGGCCCGGTCGGTGCAGGAGGTGACCGAGGAAGTCGTGTTGCGCATGGCCCGGACGGCGCACCGTGAAACGGGGATGCAAAACCTGACTTTGGCCGGGGGCGTGGCGCTGAACTGCGTGGCCAACGGCCGGTTGCTGCGCGAGGGCCCCTTCGACGACATCTGGATTCAGCCCGCTGCGGGGGACGCCGGCAATGCCCTGGGGTGCGCCCTCTTCGCCTGGCATCAGGTCCTCGACCAACCGCGTACGCCCGATGGCCGCCGCCAACAAGGAACCTACCTCGGACCGGCGTTCTCGGACGACGTCATCGAATCGTATCTCACCGAGCATCGGCTGCCCCACGATCGGCTTGATGAAGACGCCTTGTGTGAACGGGTGGCGGGTCTATTGGTCCGGGGCATGGTGGTCGGATGGTTCCAGGGGCGGATGGAGTTCGGACCGCGGGCGCTGGGCGCCCGAAGCATTCTGGCCGATCCCCGATCGCGGCACATGCAATCGAAGCTAAACCGGAAGATCAAGTTTCGCGAATCCTTTCGACCCTTTGCGCCGTCGGTGCTGGTCGAGCATGTGAACGATTATTTCGACCTGGACCGGCCCAGCCCGTATATGTTGGTGGTGGCGCCGGTGCGGGATTCCAAGCTACACACTCTGAACGAAGACGAACGGGCTGCCGAAGGGTTCGACCGGCTGCACATCGCGCGATCGGCCATTCCTGCCGTAACCCATGTGGACAATTCGGCTCGCATTCAGACCGTGGATGCCCAAGATAACCCCCTTTATCACAGGCTCCTCCAGGCATTCCATCGGCTCACGGGGTGTCCGGTCCTGATCAATACGTCTTTCAATGTCCGAGGCGAGCCCATTGTCTGTACGCCCGACGAGGCCTATACATGCTTCATGCGCACCCGGATGGACTACCTCGTCATGGGGTCCTACATACTCGCCAAAGTCGATCAGGAGCCCTGGGAAGAAGACGACGCCTGGAAGGCGGAATACGTCCTCGATTGATGCCGCAAACATGACGCATAAGGTATTGGTATGGTATGTTGCCTTGAAACCGGGGCGACAGGCTCCATCAACAATCTGTATCGGATAGGAATATGAAACGGGCAGTTCCCGTCGTACTGGCGCTGGCGATCCTCGCCGGGGCGGTCTTTTGGGCCGGCCAAGGCGTTTGGCGCGATACCACCCCCCCGAGAACGCCGGGCGTGATCACCGTATATTGCGATACATCCGTTCGGGCCGTCCTCGATGAAATCCGCGAGGTCTTCGAACGCCGGTCGGATGTGCGGATCGAGCTGCACTCCGGTCCCTCAGTGCCGTTACTCGAGGAATTCCGTGATGAACCCGCCGGGGTGGACCTGTTCGTGCCGGGCGATGCGTATTATCTCGAGCAAGCCCAGGCCGACGGATTGGTCGAGCCCTTTGAATCGCTGGCCTGGACCGAGCCGGCCATCCTCACCCAAGGCGGCAATCCACAGGACATCGCGGCCATCAACGACCTGACCCGGGCCGGGCTGCGCGTGGGCGTGATGCATCCCGAGACGACGGCCTTGGGACGGCTTCTGCCGGAGCTTCTTGAACAGCACGGAATGAGCCTGGATGATCTCGAGCCGAACCTTACACTCATCGCGGAAAACGACGCCGAACTGGTTACCGGGGTGCGCCTGGGACGGTTGGACGCGGCCATCGTGTGGCGGGCGGTTGGGCAACGGTGCGAGCGGTGTGCTATTGTGCCCATGGATGCCCATGCCAATGTGACGGCCATGGTTGCGGTGGGCGTCTCGACGCAAACGCCTTACCTGGATGAGGCCCGCGAGTTCGCTGAGTTTCTCGGACTTCGTGCCGCCCAGGCCCTGTTCGAAGAATTTCATTACTCCCTAACGCCAACCGAATAAAACGTAAACAACCGACAGCTACAATCGCTGGTACTCGAACCACAGGAATAACAGATGAAGAAAGCATGCCGAATCTCCGTATTGGTTCTTCTCCACGTCGTGATCATCGGCTCGGTTGCCGCGGTTTGCGACAGTTACGTGGCCATGGTCAAGGACAACGTGCCCGGTCACGAACGCCACACGACGGGGCATTTCGCGCCCATGTGGGAGCCCATGGCGCAACAGGTTGTTGATGACTACGATTTGTCGTCGGGTGTTGCCCTGGATATCGGCAGCAGCAACAGCCCCTTTCTCATCGAACTGGCCCGCAAAACCGACATGACCGGCTATGCCCTCGATATCGACTCGTGGGCCATGCGCTTGCTCGGAATCATGGTGGATGAAGCGGGACTCACGGGCCGAGTGATCCCTGTCGAAGGCGATTGGCAGGACATGCCGTTCAAAGACAATTTCGCCGACTTTATCTTTAGCCGCGGTACCATCCCCTTTGTCCCGGACAAAGTCCAGGCCCTGCGCGAGACCTATCGGGTGCTGAAGCCGGGCGGCGTGGCGTTCATCGGCCACGGCGGTTTTGGGCGTCTCATCGATCCGGAGGATCGCGAGCG
>PWNM01000301.1 GCA_003557825.1 Candidatus Hydrogenedentota bacterium
CTGTTGATATGCGGGGTCCGCTCTGGGATGCAGTAAGGGGAGTCGACGATAGCCACAATATATGGACTATGACGTTTTTATTTTTCCCAGTGCTTGTGGTATTATGACGACTTGATACAACCGATGGTAGTGGAAAAGAAAAGGGAGCACCATCATGGGGATCTTATTGGGGGTATGGAGACGCTACGGAGCTACGCTCCGTGTTGCTGTCATCTTGGTGGGGGCAGTGGCCTTTTTGACTGGTTGCATGAGTACCGGCCATGAGCCGGTTACCGTAGTTCGGCCTGTGTGGCCAGAACCAGATTCTGCGCCGGTCGTGGAGTCCACGCCCTCTATTTGGCCGCTTCAGTGTGAAGACCGCATCATCACTTCCCATTTTGGCTATCGTCGCAGCTTGGGCGGCGGGGGGCAACGGTTGCACCGAGGCGTTGATATTGCAGCGCCACGGGAGACTCCCATTCTTGCCACAGCGCCGGGCCGGGTCATCCGTGCCGAAGGCCGGAATACGGGTGGCTATGGGAATCTGGTGGTGGTCAAACACTCAGATAAATATGAGAGTTGGTATGCCCACCTGAACTCGTTCCGAGTACGAACAGGCGATGTTGTCGATCGGGGCGATGTTCTTGGAGGCGTTGGCCGAACGGGGCGCGCTACCGGGTATCACCTTCACTACGAGGTGCGTATCCTTGGCGAAGCCGTTGATCCCATCAAGTATCTGGGGGAATAAAAGCGGGGCTGCCACGAAGACAGCCCCACCTTTCTGAACAGGTCGATGAAGCGTTATGCTGCGCAGCAGATCTTCGCTACCGGAGCGCCACACTCACAGCTCTCGCAGTCGCATTCCACGCAGTCACATGCTTCATTCACTGCGCAACCGACGCCGCAGTCGCAATTCTCGCACTCGCATTCAACGCAATCGCACGCCAACGTGCAAGCAGCCGCGCATTCGCAATCTACGCAGTCGCAATCTACACAATCACACGCTACCGTGCAGCCCATGACGAAGTCGCAGGTTTCACAGTCGCAGTTGATGCATTCACAGGCCGCTTCTGCGCATGCAATCGCGCAGTCACAGTCCTCGCATCCACAGTCGTCTCCGCATGGACATGCCTTGACGTCTGCGCCGGAATGCAGCATAACGGGGAGGGCGACGGCCACGGCCAACATGGCAACAAGCAAAAGGTTCTTTTTCATGGTTGTATCTCCTGATATTCATCCGCCGAAAGGCGGTTCGCTTCCTATTGGTTCAAAATGATTGGGTATCAACGAAGAAGCGAAGATATCAACGCAGGAGACTACATTTAAGTAGGGGGATTCCCGTTCGGCTTGTAGGGCGAACAGCCGCGCCGAGGGGACCTGTAATCGGACGGACTGCCAAAGTGGAGTCCGACGTGAGTAGCGGAATGATCAAAGCACCCTGAAGGGGAGACACTACTCGGGAAGGTGCTGTTGCGGGAAGGGCAGGCGGATGCTCTTTAGATTGGATTGCGCATTGGCATGACTGCTCTTGCGATACTGCCTCATGGTCCATACAACAGGTAAACTGCGGGGGCTGTTTTGAGGACGTGGACTCCGAGGTCACCAAAAGACCCGCACAACAACAGCCTTGGGCTTCGCTCATGTACTCCGGCCCATCAACACCATCTCCGCATGGGCGATTAAGAAACACATGAAGGCATGCTTCGGCAGTACCCACCGGAACGAGGGCGATGCTCAACGCTAATGTTATGGTCCATAGGCTTCTCATTTGTTAATCCGTATATACCAGGCCTCTGAGGCGTAAGTCAAATTCGCCGGAATGATGAAAAGGAATGTAAACATTGAATTGATGTCCAGTTGCTCAGGGGGTTGATCAAGTAGTGATCAATCGAGAGTACTGTTTTGTCATGACTGACAACAACTTGGACAGCGTCTAAGTCATGGGGAGCCATACTTTTTGTGTCGAAAAGGCCGTAAGTATTTGCTATGTATGGGATTACGTATTTCCGCTATGGATGGCCCGAAATATGCTTTACTAAGGTTTTACAGCGTGGATCTGATCAAATGAGAAAGGTTGGGGACATGAAAAACGGGGAAACGCGGTGTTCGGCATGCGGTTGGTGGGATATGGCCATGCGGTTTGGGAACCCAGCTCGATGTACGCGGTGCGGCAAGCCGCTGAATAGGGCCGTTTCGCTACGTCCATTTGCCCGTCCTTCAGCGAAGCGTACTCCTGAAAACTCTTCCTATCAGGTCGCCTAACGGTCGTTAGGGGGCTGTTCGCATCGGACCTAAGGGGCATGGTATCCTGATGGAGTAACGAAGGCACAGGAAGGGCCTGTGTCACACCACGCAATAGGCGCATGTCGTAACGCATCCGATGAGTTTCAACCCGGAATACCGATTTCAAACCATGTCCATGAGGCCGCGTATTACGATGGCCGTGCAGCGGTTAATCCTGCTCAACGTCGCGGTCTTTGTGGTGCAGCTTCTGGTCAATATCCCCTTGGGGCGTCCCGTTGCCCATCCCGCCCACCTTATGCCGCCAGGGGGACCGCTCATTCCATTCCTCGCGTTCAACCAGGTCTGGTTCTTGCGCGGCGCCATTTGGATGCCGTTTACCTATATTTTCCTGCATGCCGGTCTCATGCACCTGTTTCTCAACATGCTGTGGCTCTTCTTTTTCGGACCCGAGGTGGAGCGCATCCTAAGCACCCGG
The DNA here is from genome assembly GCA_003557825.1 of Candidatus Hydrogenedentota bacterium. GTDB lineage: Bacteria > Hydrogenedentota > Hydrogenedentia > Hydrogenedentales > SLHB01 > PWNM01. Next base: position 2,699 of record PWNM01000301.1, read on the forward strand.
AAGTTCTATTTTTTCTTTTTGTTCTGCGGCGCGGTAGGCGTGTTGGCCACCTTTATCCCATGGCTATTGCTTGGGAGTCCTCCGATTCCAGTCGTGGGAGCGAGCGGAGCGGTCATGGGCGTATTGGTAGCATTTGCCATGGTCAACCCCGACCGCGAATTCTACCTCTTTCCGCTGCCCATGCCTGTCAACGCCAAGGCGTTGATCTTCATCGTTGTCTTGCTCAACATCATGTCGGCTATATCAGGAACCAACACCTCGGTGGCAACCCATTTTGGGGGCATGGCCGCGGGCTATGTATACATGAAGTTCGCCCCGAGGATTCGGCGGAATCTTTCGGGTTGGTTCTCCAAAAGGTCATCCCGATCAACCGATCAGGAGGATCCGGACCTGGTAGGCGATGCCGTAAACAATATCTTCAAGTTCGATGAGGAGAAGCGCCGTCGCCGCCATTAAAGAGCCTCGAAGAATGAACTCTTGTTATAATATCGCCATGCTATATGGGATACAATATCAACTCCGCCATGGAGAACGACAACATGGGTAGCCTGCAAGAATTGCTCGTGCTCATGTTGATCATCGCCGTGTTCAGTCTCACGGGGATCTGGCCCCATGTTATCAAGGGGTTGCGCCAGTTGCGGGGCGAGTATGTTGAGGAACCCGAATACAATCAACGCCCCCGTGGTAACCGGCAATCGGGACCTGATCTCGAGCTGTGTTACAAAATCCTCGGCGTATCGCCCTCAGCCCCTTGGGAAGAAATCGAAAAGGCCTATCGCCGCAAAGCACGCATTCACCATCCTGATCATGGCGGAGACGACGATACCATGCGCGCCCTCAACGAAGCCTATGCGATCCTCAAGCAAGGCCGCCGAAGCGTCCGTTAAGGCCCCCGTTCAGGGCTATGGCTCAAGGGTCTCGTCCATCCCCAGGTCCAAACACAATACGTACTCCGCAGCGGATCGGTGCGTGAACCGCAAGGATAGTGTCTTACAGACGCGGCCCGAGGCCAACGACACATAGGGTTCCGTAAGATGGGGCGCTTTGTCCGATTTCGCCTGTAAGAAAAAATCCTTAAGCGAATGGTCGTGACCGACTTCGGCTGGGCCATAAACGAATTGCCGCTGCCGGGGGCGTTGGGTACCACGAAATACCGTGTTGCTGATCTGCGTGCCGCTTTCATCCAGGACGTAGGCGCACTCCAGTTGTGGGTGCTCCTGAACGGCCTTTTCCAGGGCCGCATTGAAGTCCCGCGGGTCACAGTCCCGTAGTTGCTTGCAGAGTCGCCGCGCGATGCGTCCATGTTGCTTGGTTTGCTGGTACCGGATGGCGATCTGCTCGAGGGTGTGGTTTTTGAAACACTCGGCGAGGCGATCCAACCGCTGAATCAGACCATCGTGATCAAACCGGTCGCTGACCTCCGGAGGAGCCACATAATATCCCTGCAGCATGTCGGCTCCGAGTTCGAGGGTCACCATGGCCTGACGTTCGGTTTCGACGCCTTCGATGACGACCAGAGCGCCAAGGCGATGCCCCAGATGCACAAGCGAGGTAAACACCTCTTGCTTGTAATAATCGTCCTCTATGCCATCCAACAACCCCCGGTCCAGCTTGAGCACATCCGGTTGAATGATAGGCAGTCGCTCCAAGGTCGAATAACCGGCTCCCACATCGTCCAGTGCGAAAAGAAAGCCACTGGCCCGGTAGGTTTGGGCGAACTGTTGCAGGTCATCGAGGCGATGGACTCGGGATTCGATGATCTCGATAACAATGTTCTGCGGGTTCAGATCCAGCCGCTGCACCAGATCGAAAAAATGCCCCGATCCGACCACGCCGTGATCGACGATGGCCGCATCGAAATTTGTAAAAAGGGCCAGTTCGGGATATGCGCTGTGGAGGGGTTGAAATGCTTCGAGAGCCCGACGGCGGCATAGACGGTCCAGCGCAAGGATCGTGTCCTGCCCTTGAGCCGCTCCAAACAAGGCCTCTGCGGGAACCGCGTTGCCTGTCTTGGGGTCCACGCCACGTGACAACGCCTCGACTCCCGCCGGTTGATGATTGCGGATGGAACATATCGGCTGGAACGACGTCACGATGCTCTCCGCCTCAAGTATCCGTTCTAAGGTGGCGAGGCGGTCATTCGAAGAGGGTACATTCATGACGCTCATTATATCGAAAACCGGTCCGCCACATCCTGATACGATGGATCCTCGGCATAGATGCGTTCAAAATCCTTTCGGGCCTTTGCCTTCTGTCCCAACGCCTCGTAGGTCAGGGCGCGTTCGTAACGCAGGGCCAGCAATACTTCAGGTGGACGGTCCTTCCGCCGCCGCAGGGCTTTGGTCAAGGTCTCCCGTTTGGCATCCAGCAGTCCCAGGTTGCCCAGGGCCCGTGCCTTGTAGAGCAACACGGCCGCATGAACCGGCGATTCGTTATCCACCTGGGCACAGAGTTGCACCACCTGCTGGCATGCTCTCCGATCATCGGGGCGCGTTTCCACCAGAAACTCGGCAATGGATAGCTTTACCGCCGGTTCATGGGGTTCGAGCTTGTGAAGGCGTTTCAGTATGGTCATCGCGTCGTCGTGTTCGCCCAGTTCCTGATACACCTCGACCAACCCCAGCAGTACGCTGCGCAGGTTCGGTCCGGCATGCACCATGATCTCCTCGGTTATGGGCAGCCCCAATTCGGCCTGGATGCCGTATTTCCGCAGCAGCCTTCCCAGGGAACGATGCTGAGACGCCGCATAGGTCAGATGCCGCTTTGCATCGTCCCACTGCAGATGCTTTAGAGCAGTGAACCCCGCCAGATAGGCTGCGTCGGCCAGCTGAGCTGCCCGTTCAAGTTCATTCAGGGCCGCCATGTCCTTTCCTTCGATCAGCGCCCGTAA
>PWNM01000111.1 GCA_003557825.1 Candidatus Hydrogenedentota bacterium
ATCAAACGGTTTTTTCGGCCGTCGGTATTCTGAAAGAGCAACATGTGGAAAGCCACTGGGAAGATTGTCTTTTTGGCACCCTTGAAAATACCATGACGCATCCACTTCTTAGTGGCTATGCTGCCAGGCAACTGCAGGAGCGCGGTGCCATTGATCTTTCGACCCTCAGCAGTACCATGAATTACGTCTTTTCCCACGCCTCCACTTCTATTTACCAGGCAGAGTGGTTGGAGGGTTTTTTGACAGGCGGTCTGATGACCCTGTTTTACGATCCGGCCATACTTCGCAGCCTCAATCGGTTTGTAGCGGAATTGCCAAAGGAGGAATTTGACTCTTTGCTTCCCATTCTCAGACGGTCGTTTTCAGACTCCTCATCAGTAGAAAAAAGGCGGTTCTTGGAACAGATCAAAACGGTAGGTATTGAAATTGAAGAAGACCCACCGGATTCAGGGCCGGCAACTATCAAACTCGAGGACGAGATGGCGCCCCGGCTTTTGAGGGAAATTTTTAAATGACGGCCTGCTCAACAGGGCGTTCTTTGGGACCGGTCAACCAAAACTCATTGGGTCCCTTGCCATTGACTATTTTCAACTCCCGCGAGTTCACCATGTCCAGGATCACCAAAAATATGAATATCCCGTGCATGCGGTTGTCCAGCGAGCGGAAGAGGTTGCTGAAGTCCACCTTCTTTTTATCCTTTATTTCTTTGGCAATAAAAGTCCTTTGCTGTTCGGTGGAATAGGGGTATTTGTAAACGCAGTGCACTACCATTTTGCCCCGCATTTCGTGTTCCTTCATCAGTTGCTGAAAAACCTCAAATAAGCGATACAGACTCACGCTCTCCAACTCAGCTTCGATGAGTGCTTTTTGGCTCAACTTTTTCAACTCACTGACGGCATTGCCCCGCTTTTCCCGCATCAACTGCACCTCCTCCATCTTCTGAAAATCGCCCAACACCTCTTTGAATCTCTTGTACTCCAGCAGTTTTCTGACCAAATCTTCTCTCGGATCGATCTCATTCCCAAGTTCGTCCAATTCTTTTCTGGGCAGCAGCATTTTACTCTTAATCCTAACGAGAGTGGCAGCCACGAGAATAAATTCACTGGCCAGGTCAATATCCAGCTCTTCCATGGTTCGGATGTAGTCCAGAAAGTCTTTGGTAATCGTCGCAATAGGGATATCGTGAATATCCAACTCGTCCCGCTCAATGAAGTAGAGCAAGAGATCAAACGGCCCCTCAAATTCCCCGATTTTGATATTGTAGGTAAAATGCCTGAGATTTTTTGCAAAGATACACAGGTATTCCTTTTGGCTGAAGATTCCCAGCCGGTGAATGGGTTTTCGGTGCATTTAAGCTGAACTAAGCCCGACTTCGACCTATTTCTTTTTTCCAATCTTCTCCGATCCCGGATTTTCAACTTCAGCCCTCAGCTCCTGAATTTCTTTTTGAATGGCCTTAAGCAATTCCGCTGTTTGGTTTTCACTGGCTTCCGCCCTTTCTCTGAGCTTTTTATTTTCCTCTTTTAGGGAAAGAATCTGGTCTTGTAGCTTATCAATTTGACTATCCTGTTCTTCGATTTGCTCCTGCTGTTCTTGAATAGCTTTAATGGCGACCACACTAAATCCGGAGTAATTAATTCCCAGGTAATCGTCATCTGCAGCGACGAGTTCAGGGAAAACGGGTAGTACATCCTGGGCTATGAAACCTATATTTTTTCTCTCTGAAGACTGATTCAAATAATGGTACTCCATTACCCGCAATTCACTTACCCTGTCAAGTACATTTGAGTAGTTGGCGATATTGGTTTTGAGGCGCTTATCAGAGTTTTGGATGTATTCACCATCCTGATTGATTCTACTGCCGTTATTGATGCCATTGTAACTGAAGCGCAAAGAGGAAGCGGACATATGGATGTTCCAAAAGTTTCCTGAGTCCGTATTAACTATACCAATACCATCGCCATTCGCTGTTTGACTGGTGGGCTTTGTAGTAACAGGAATGGCTAATTTATGAGTTGGACTGGAAATGCCAAGCCCCATATTACCATTTTTCAGCATTACCATTGCATCGCTTCTATTTGATGGTGAGGTCCCATTGCCAATAACAAATAGTCGATCTTCACTGTCCCAGTTCGTGGCGGCATTGGGGACATAGTTCGTATTATACCGGCCCAGTGCAGTTTCAAAAAGAGAAGGAGCAGTAGTATGTCCTCCCCAGGCAGTTGATTCTACTCCGGAGGCCACAGTACCAAATCCCCAGGCAGTGGATGTTTGACCGGAAGCTTCAGTATCTCTTCCCCAGGCGGTTGATTGCCGCCCGGATGCTTCTGTTTCCCTTCCCCAGGCAGTAGAATTAATCCCGGTGGCCCCTGTATTCCACCCCCAGGCAGTAGCCTGATCTCCAGTAGCTTCTGCTCGTCTTCCCCAGCTGGTTGATTCTATGCCGGAGGCAACTGAATTTAGCCCCCAGGCAGTGGCTCGAGTCGCGGAGGCTTCTGCACTACTTCCCCAGGCAGTTGATACAAACCCCGATGCTTTTGTACTGCTTCCCCAGGAGGTAGACTTTAATCCTGTAGCTTCTGTATTATGGCCCCAAGCTGTTGACCAAGATCCGGAAGCTTCTGCTGCCGTTCCCCAGGCAGTACTTCCCGTTCCGGATGCATTTGTGTTTCGCCCCCAGGCAGTAGAAATCACCCCATAGGCAATTGTATTCAAGCCCCAGGCAGTGGCTTGAGAAGTGTAGGCTTCTGTACCCCTACCCCAGGCAGTAGATTCCACTCCAGTGGATTTGGTACCACTTCCCCAGGCAGTACAATCCCTACCGGAGGCTTTTGTACCATCTCCCCAGGCGGCAGACCGAAATCCAGATGCTATGACATTACCCCCCCAGGCTGCACTCATATCACCTATATTATCAGTATCCCATTCATTTCCAGTAACTCTACCTGCCCGAAAGGCAGCTCTTTCAGGATACCACATCATTCGGGTACCCGGACCCTCTATTGGAGCATCACTAGTGGATAAAAACTTAAATTCCCCTGTAAACAATACATTTCCACTACCGGTGGTAGTATCGTGAATGTGCAGCATTGCACTGGGAGTATTGGTTCCTATTCCCACTCTCTCTCCATCGTGAAAAAGGTTGTTGTTATTAACCACCCATTCAGAACCGTCCCAAAAAATTGTATTCCCAACTTCGCTACCATCTGACAAACCGGAGGGACCAGGTGGTCCAGTGAGAGTATCCGTGGTAAATGAAGTGCCGTCTGAAAAGATCAATGTAAAGGTGCCGTCTCCATTATTGATGGTAGAGTCTATGACAATGAAATCTTGTCCCGGCTCACCTTGAGGACCGGGTGGTCCTTCAGGTCCGGGAGGCCCTGGCGTTCCACTTTCCATGGAGTACATGGCATAGGGAACACTTAACAACTCCGATACACCCAGCGTTTGCATGACTCCAGTCTCTCTATATTCAATTTCCACTTCCATAAATACAGCCGCAGCTCCCCAGTCTATCTCACTTAAATCACCTTGAGGATTCATACCGCGACCTATCTTGAGATTGATGATGCCAAATTGATTTGTCTCTGCCAGGTGTTCTTCCTCGTATAAAAGGTCGCCCTGTTCGTGGCCCTCGCGCAACAATATCACTACCATCATCTCCTTGTCGGATATGGGAGCGCCATCTGCATCCCGCACTATCGACTGGTAGTTGAAGGCTGCCTGACAATACAGCTCATTGAGGGTGAAAATTAAGAATAAGGGAATTACCAGTAAAAGCGATGCTTTTTGTAAATAATCTTTCATTAAGCAATTATTTTTTAATGAGTTTAAATGAATTTTCTTCCTTAAGTTCGGCATAGCAGACAAATAAAAATACATGCCCGCTTTACTCAAAATATCAGATACTGTTATTTTCCATTCCCTTTAATGGGTATTTGATGGTTGGGTTGTCTGCAGCAGGGCTATCACAAAAAAGGTATTTTTTTTGATCATAGCAGTTGATTAAAAACATATAAATCCCCTGAATCATCGATAGAACATTTTTCCATCAGACAAATATTCCAGAGACTCTTGAGGCGAGCAACTGCATCCAAAACCTTAACAGCCTGCACACCCACTGGGAAACCAATGGGTAGATAATCAAGGAGCTATTGGGTACTTGTGACTATAGAATTGAGCCTTGCTGAATCCATCAAATGATCTTATCTTCGACCTAATCCCTTTTACCAATCTTCTCCGATCCCGGATTTTCCACTTCAGCCCTAAGCTCCTGAATTTCTCTTTGCATAGCCTTTAGCAATTCCGCTGTTTGGGTTTCACTGGCTTCCGCCCTTTCTCTGAGCTTTTTATTTTCGGTAATTAAGGCATCTATTTGTACTTGCTGTTCTTCGATTTGCTTCTGCTGCTCTTGAATGGCTTTAATGGCGACCACACTAAAGCCGGAATAATTAATTCCCAGGTAATCGTCATCTGCAGTTACGAGTTCAGGGAAAACGGGCAATACATCCTGGGCTATGAAACCTATATTTTTTCTCTCTGAAGACTGATTTAAATAATTGTACTCCATCACCCGTAATTCACTTACCCTGTCAAGTACATTTGAGTAATTGGCGATATTGGTTTTGAAGCGCTTATCAGAGTTTTGGATATACTCACCATCCTCATTGATCCTGCTGCCGTTGGTGGTGCCATTGTAACTGAATCGCAAAGAAGAAGCGGTCATATGGATGTTCCAAAAGTTCTCTGACTCTGTATTGACGATGCCAATTCCCTCGCCACCGGCCTCCTCATTGGCAGCTTTTGTAGTGACCGGAATTGCCAGTTTATGGACAGGGGTGGAAATACCAATCCCCAAATTGCCATTTTTGAGCAGGACCACTGCATCGCTCCTATTGGATGGTGAAGTCCCATTGCCAATGACAAATAGCCGATCTTCGCTGTCCCAGGTCGTGGTGGTATTGGGGACATAGTTCGTATTATACCGGCCCAGTGCGGTTTCAAAGAGTGAAGGGGCTGTAGTAAAACCACCCCAGGCGGTTGATTCGACCCCGGAGGCGACAGTACCAAATCCCCAGGCAGTGGATGTCTGACCGGAAGCTTCAGTATCTCTTCCCCAGGCGGTGGCTCTTGCACCTGTAGCTCTTGCTTCCCATCCCCAGGCGGTGGTTTGAAATCCGGTGGCTTCAGTAACCCTGCCCCAGGCGGTGGCTTGATCGGCGGTGGCTATATTTTCCGAGCCCCAGGCCATCGATTGATTTCGGCTTGCCTCTGTATCATTTCCAAGTGCGACGGAACCAGTTCCTGAAGCCCTGGTATCATTGCCAAATGCCACGCTGTAATTGCCAATATTATCCGTATCCCAGTGGTTGCCATCCACTGTACCAGCCCGGAAAGCAGATTTGTCGGGGTACCACATCATTCGGGTTCCCGATCCTTCCGCAGGAGCATTACCGGGAGAGGCATTAAATTCTCCTGTGAAAAGGACATTGCCTCCGCCGGCATCGGTATTGTGTATGTGAAGTAGTGCCCCGGGAGCACTTGTCCCTATTCCCACATTCTGACCATCGTGAAA
>PWNM01000070.1 GCA_003557825.1 Candidatus Hydrogenedentota bacterium
ATCCAAGATAATACGGGGAGGCTCCGCTCCGGTCCCGCCGGCAAGGAGCAAAAGCCCCAGCATTTCAACCCAGATAACGCTGTTGTTCATGTGCAATCCTATGTCCGGGAACGGGAGGAAATCCTACCCCTCAGACTCCTTTGATGCCGCTCTAGGCCCCGTGATTCTTAAAGATACCTTTTTGACCGTCCGGGTTCCATCACTCAGACGGCTCGATGGAGATCCGGGCAACAGGTCCGAAGGGGGTACGACCGGTGGCCAGCATTCGAACCTCGATGATCTTGGCCTCAGAAGCCGATTCAGCCAACACCACATCGTCGAGGATTACCGTTTCATGGCGCGGAACGGAATGGGGAATCGGCGTGGCCACCGTAGAGTAGTTCCTTGCTTCAATGACCACGGCTCCCTCGCCCTCGGCACGCCAGGTCGCCTCGGCGAGATTGGTAATTGTCATTCGAGCCACCACGGGTTCGCCCATGGTTACCTCAACGGCTTTCCCTTCCTCGATCGTCACCCAGTCGCCCGCGTGGTCGCGAACCTCGATCCGGTCGAAAAATCCGTCAAGGTATTTGGGCGGATTTGTTCCGTCCATGGGGGTGTTGCCCACAGCCAACGGCGGGCAATTACTCGAGTCGGTGCCTGTGCCGGCCGTGAGGAGCCCAGGGGTATAGCCTTCTTCAATGGCCTGCCAGAATTCGTCTTCCACCTCGGAGTATACGCCAGTAAGGCCGGACACATGAGCATCGCGGTCGAATTCGATCCAGTAGTCCACCGGTTCCGCAGACGGGCCGTCGAGGAAGGCCTGGGCGTGCTCGCGAATGACAATCGTGGCGGGACGGTCGGTCTTGTCCGGGTTCACGATGCCGTAGTCGCTGTTTTCACCAGTCCGGAATCCACCGGGATACCACCACCAGTAAATTCCATCAGCGGCGCTGCCGATAAGCATGCGATAGAAATCGGTGAAGTAATCTGCCTGAAACTGGAGTTTTTCCTCAGGGCTACGTCCCAACCCGAGATCCCAAGTCGATACGCCCGCCTCGGCCCAGATCACAGGCAGGTCTGGCCCGGCCCAGCGGGCGTATTCGTAGGTGAACCAGCCCGGTTTGACCCGTTCCCAATCGCCGATTCGTCCATAGGCCTCGGGCTCGAGAATGTCCACCGCCGCGGCCAAATAAGGCAAGTCATAGGGCATGATGCCCTGCCAATCGAGGGTAGGATTGCCCGCCTCGGCCTTCCGGAAGCTAACGTAGGTATCTGAATCCACCTCTCGGATAAGCGTTCGGGCACGGCTGTAGTATTTGTAAACAAGCATGTCGAGGAATCGTCGGTAGGCCGCCACCATCCGGACCCAGGGACCGTCTTCGCGAATCTGCGTCGCGTCCGGGTTGGTCACATGGCCGTCATCGTCGCGAGGGACGGGGAAACCCCAGTCCCGTTCGGCGTTCTCGATGCTGCCGTACCGTTCGATAATCCACGCTTCCCACTGGTCATCGAACTCCTGCCGATGAGTATGGGTCATCCACATGGGTTCCCAGGCGATATCGTATTTGAAAACGATGTTGTGCTCGGTCAGCCGATAGTATTCGATCAGTTCAACGATCCGAGGCCCAAGCTGATCCCAACCGCTTTTCGGCGTGTTGTACTCGTGCCGCATGGATAGGTTGACGTAAAGCCCAAGCTCTTCGCATCGCCGCAGGAGGTCCAGTAAATTCTGATCCTCCATCGAGGCATGGTAAACAAACACCGCTACGGAATTGAGACCCATGTCGCGGACCATTTCGAGATCTCGTTGGATGATCTCGGGGTCATAGGAACGGGCCCCCATCCAAAACTCGAAATAGGGCCAGTCTTCGGTGGCGATTCCCGACGAGGGCATGTAATTGACCCCGTGGGCGCGCCACCGTTCGCCGTCTTTCATGAATTCAGCGTTCTCGATCGTAATGGGGGAAATGGCCTCATCTGGTTCCCAGACATGGGCTCCATGCTCGACCCGGTCAATCACTTTGTCTCCGTCCAGCAATTCAACAATGACCTGATAGCCGTCTTCAGGCCATTCGGGGGGCATCCAGGTTTCTTGAACCGTTCCCAGTTCGCCGGGTTCCAAGTCGAGGGACCACGATGTTTCAAAGGCAACGCTATCACCCGTTCGATCCAGGATGCGCACTCGGCCGGTAATATCGTTTCGTGCGATTTTGGATAGATTGACGACCCGCAAACCCGTTTCCATCGGCTGATCGGCGAAGTAGGTATAGTGATTTGTGCCGCCGTCGAGCAGGTAGACGCCATGAGCCATGCGGGTAAGCAACGCCCCCACCGCTTCCATCACCGTATCATGACGATACCAGGCTGCATCTTCAACACCGAAAAAGGCCCATTGCGCCCCTTGTCCGGGGTTGTCGTCATTGCCGGCCTCGCCCTGAATCCGCAACACGCCCGGCGTCCCACGCCACGCATTTCCCGGGCTTCGGGCCTCGATCAGGGGAATCCACCGCCAGGCACGTCCCTTATTAAACCCGCCGCCGCCGGGACGGGGATGAGGGGCGCGAATGGATTCGGCCACGGGCCATGTCGTCGGCGCAAGTACGGTCTGATCCTGGCGCGTATGCAGCATGGTCGATTCCGTGATGTCATAATATTTATAGGATGGATACAGCCCGTCTTCGGGCGAAATGCCCACGTCCTGGACCAAGGGCTCGTTGTCTTCAGTCAGCGGTTCGGTACCAATCGCCGTTACCCAGTATTGCTGGCCTTCGTCCACCCGCCCGGTATGGGTTGTGGACAGGCCGACCGAGAACTGGACCGCATTGGCCGGATTGAAGGTGGTATTTTGCCGTTCGGGAACGCTTTCCCAGAACTTGAAATCCTCAGGTCGCAACACATAGCGCCGCCATTCCCGCGTCAACGGAATCGAAGCGATCCAGCGCGAACCGTCCCGTTCCATCCATTCCGCGGACAATGTATAGGTCTCGGCTCCGCCTTTGGCCGCGAACACCGTCAGCTCGTGGCCCTCTGGAAAGGGCGATTCGTCAAACCAAGGCGTGTTTAGACTATCCCAGCCCCGGTGGCTGTCCATATAGGCATGGAGCGCGTTCCAGCCTTCAACGGGTCCTTCGGGGACGATTTCGTAGGAACCTTCCGCCTCGTCGGGGAAGTAGGACCGCTGCCAATCGTCGATGGAATCCGATTCCTGAAAATCAAAGAGCAGATTGACCGGTTCATCGGACGCCGCTTCTTGTTCGTATACATCGCGGGATAGCCACGCGCCTTCTCGGAACAATAGATGCTCTTGCCACAGGGGCGCTTGCAAGGCGACCAGATTGCCTCCCGCGGCGATGTAGCTTTCAATCGCATCCGATGCCGCGGCGGGGAGAAGTCCGGCATTCGGGAAAATCACGACATCATACGTTTCAGGACATAGCTGCTCTGGATCGGACAGTTCCTCCGCGCCAATGAGCAGGGCGGAATAACCGGCGCCCTCGGCCACGCCGGCGAGACGTTCGGCAAAGGCCCCGTCAAGGTCCGGAATGTCCTCCGAGAAAACGGCGGCCCGCAGGGGCTCGGAGTCTGCACCTGCCTGGATGAATGCCATACTCATCATGAATACTCCCGTTATTACCGTTACGATACTGCATGGTTTGCTCCACGTACGCACTCGCATCATGTGTAAAACTCCCTTTTATACGTCTTCTCGTAGGCCAAACGGCATTATGCCGAAATACCCCAGTGACCGCAACCGGGTCCGATGAGATGGGTACACCACAGGAATGTGGAGGGAACCAGAGCAGGGAAGGCGCTGCGGATGGTGTTGCGGTCTCTACCGGTCATTTGCTATGATTTCCGGCTATACCTACGGCCTGCAAAGGCCCAACCCTGCAGAGGAGGTGAGAACACATTGTTGAGGACATACGAAGCGCTCTACATCATTCAACCTGATCTGGGCGATGATGAGATCCAGGCGGTAGCAAAGCAAGTCGAGTCGTTGATTACGGACAACGGCGGTTCTATCGTGCGCTCCGAGATCTGGGGAAAACGCAAACTGGCATACCAAGTCGATAAATGGACAGAAGGATGCTACGTGCTACTCCGATATGAGGCCCCGGCGGAGTTCAACAAACGTCTGGAAAACTATTTCCGTCTGTCGGATTCGGTCATTCGGTTCCTGATCACCTATTTTGATGAGCAGACCCTCCGACTCGAGGAGGAGCAACAAAAGCGCAAACAAGCGGAGATCCAGGCAAGCGCCAGCCGCGGCCGAGACGATGACGATGACGATGACCGGCCAAGCCGGCCGCGTCAACGCGTCGTAGTAAAAGACGAAACCGAAGAAGAGTAGCACGTGGAGGACTAAGGGATGCCAGACCTGCGGATGCCCGAACTCAACAAGGTGTTTCTAGCGGGCCGTTTAGCGGCGGATCCGGAACTCAAGTACCTACCCAGCGGAACAGCTGTGTGTAAATTGCGGTTAGCCAGTTCTCGACGCTTTAAGACCCGTGATGGCGACCAACGCGAAGACCAGCTGTTTATCAATGTAACGGCATGGGAAAAATCCGCTGAATTCTGCAATGAATACATGCGGAAAGGTACCCCTGTGTTGGTCGAAGGCGAGCTTCGCATGAACGAATGGGAAGACAAGAATACGGGACAGAAGCGGTCGGCCATCGAGATCAACTCGGTACGTATCCAATCGCTGGAATGGGCGGACCGCGACGGAGGCCGAAGTGGCAGCAGAGACAGCGGTAGAAGCGGAGGCGACTATTCCCAAGATGCGCCTAGCCCGCGACCACGTCCCGTCGAGGAAGATACGCCGCCCGAGGATGATATCCCCTTCTAACTCCACCACCATGGAGAACTGAGGTTTACCAATGAAAGCAAGTGTAAAATCGAAGTCGCGCCTGCGCAAGAAGCGCAAAAAGAAGGCGCAGCTGCGGCCCAAGGTCTGCCGTCTGACGGTCGATCGGGTCGTATACATTGATTACAAAGATGTCGCCATGCTGAAGCATTACGTGACGGAACGGGGTAAGATTATCCCACGCCGGATTACGGGCGCCACTGCCCGCCATCAACGGATGCTGAATCAGGCCATCAAACGGGCACGCCAGATTGCTTTGTTGCCCTACGTAGCCGAATAACCCATTCGGGATCCGGCGCACCCAAAACCAGGCAGACATGTACTTTTTAGCGGTCATTGCCCAAGCGTTGGGCTGCGCAATACTCGCATCGGGAGGCGCGAGCGCACTTGAGTTTGCGTTAGTTCCGATTCTCGTTGCGGTCCATGCCGCCACGGGCCGAATACGATATGCCGTCGGGCTGATCGGCGCCACTCTTGCCGGGGTGGCCCTCACGGTTTCATTGGCCTATGCCCACGACGCAGTGCTGGTCCGGGTCCATTGGGCGGTCTTGCCCTATTATGGGGGTGTGGCGGCTTTGGGTCTCATCCTGGGCGCCGGCATCCGGCGGCGATGGTCCTTTGGAACCATTGTCGCCGCCATGATGGCCCCGGCCTGCATCGGTATCGTGGTAACGTTGCTCGTGGCCTGGGATTGGTGGCTTGCCGAGGCGGCCACGTG
>PWNM01000550.1 GCA_003557825.1 Candidatus Hydrogenedentota bacterium
AAGTTGCGCAATCCTACGGCGTGATCAGCATTCCGCACCTTGTCTTGGTGGACCCCGATGGCAATGTCCGCGGCAGTTACATGATGGGCAGCGCCCTGCGCGACGCAATCGACGAGTTCGTTGACTAAACGAATAGAGCAATTGGATAAAAAGGAGACCGGATGCGAAGCATACGCTGGATAGCCGTGGTGGCGATGGCAACGATAACAGCGCTCGGGTGCGAGACCTTGCCCGAACGAGGGGTGCATTCCATCCCAACGGTGCGCGACTACCGCGCCTTGCCCGATGCGGACCTCGACGAGGCGTCGCGGCGAGTGAAGGAGGCGCTTCGCGCGGGCGCGCTCCATGAGGCTCCCTTCGAGACCCTCTCAGCGGCGGCCTATCTTGAAATGGCCCGCGGACTGCATGCCCAGGGCGATCGCGAAGGGGTGAAAGACTACGCCGCGCTCGCGCGGGACCATGCGGAATCGGCCATCCGCCGAACAGGCGCGCCACAGCGCATGGCCATGGCGCCCCAATCCTATGACGAGACCCGCGAGCTTTTCGATACCCTTCGTGAACGTTACGAAACCCTCGATGGTTCCGTCGCCCGCGAGGCGGCCCCGGCGCAGTTCGCCCATGCGGTGACGTCATTGAGCCGCGCCGAACACCTTTTGAACAAGCAGGATCAGTGGGAAGCGGCGGCTCGAACCTTGGCAACCGTGGGCTCGGCCCTGGATGATGTGGAAGCGGCCATTGATGAACTGGCCGTCACCGCGCCAGACAGTATGAGGCCGGATACCCATGATATCGCATGGCCGGAGCCCGATCCGATATATTTCGATTCGCGTAGCGCCGAGTTGTCCCCGGAGGCTCTTGGGTATCTTCGGGGCCTGGCCCTTTTCCTCGAGAGCCTGCCCGAAGCCGAGCTGACCATCGCGGGACATACGGACGATCAGGTATCCGAGGCCCAGGCGATGGCCCTATCCCGTCGCCGGGCACAGACCGTACATGACGAGCTTGTGATTCTTGCTCCGGAACTCCAGGTCAATGTGACCTTCCACGGGGCATCGCAACCCGTGGCGGACAACCGGACAGAGGACGGACGGGCAGCCAATCGTCGCGTCGAATTGCGCTTCGAATAGGAAATGAACCGGCCCGGCGCAGGATGGCCTACGCCGGGCCGCTGTTTGGAGCCTCAACATGAGGCAGGCCATGGAGGAGAAATCTACTCGTCGTCGGTGATGCTCTCTTCGTTTAATTTCGCGATGTGTTCCATCATGGGTTTTTCCGCTTCGCCAATGACATAGTCGAGGTCGATGTACCGCACGACGCCCTCCTTGTCGATGAGATAGACGCTACGTTTGCTCAGTTCCATCTCGCCAAACTCGACCACGGGTGCGCCATACGCTTTCACGATGGCATGATCCGCGTCGCCCACCACAGGGAAGGGCAGGTTGTACTCTTCGCGAAACTTGTCGCTTTCTTCTTGAGTATCGACGCTGATGGCCACAATGGCCGTATCTGCCGAGGCGAAGTCCTCGATTTCATCCCGATAGCCGCAAAGCTGGGCGGTACAGCCAGGGGTAAAGGCCTTGGGATAGAACGCCAGGACCACGTTCTTCTCGCCTCGGTAGTCGGACAGCGCCTCGGGCCACTCGAGGGCGTCCTCGCCTTCCTTGGGTTCGGGGGGTTCAGGCAGCTTAAAATCCGGCGCTTCATCTCCCACCTTGATAGGCTCCGTCGTATCCGTCTCGTGGTCGGCGCCATGGGCCTTCATCGGGCCTCCCCATCCAACAATAGCAATCGTAATCGAAAGGACCGCGCCCAACGTCTTCCAGGTTTTCATACACCATCTCCACAACATTTGGTTATTCCCGTTTTCAGTTTGCACAACTGGTAAACACCAGCTTGGAGGCGTTTCTTCCGGAGTGTGAGATGGTTAGAGCTGCGCTGGTTTCGGTTCGGGCGGTTTGGGCAGACCCAAGGTAAGCACGCGAAAGAGAAATGCCAGGGGAAGGTTGAACCGACCCAACGTCTTGCTAAGGAAAACCGTCGCATAGACGCTTCGGCGCGAGATTTTAACTTCATTGCCGGACGTAAAATCCCGCCGCTTGTTGATGTTGCGCAACGTAAGCACCGCCATGCCCAGCGCATAGAGACAAAATCGCCGAATGCCGGATTGGGCAGGGGGAATCAACAGCGTATATTGGAGCGCATTGGCAAGGTGATAACGTGCCACGCCGATCAAATGGCCAAGCCCTTCCTCAAAGGCGGCATCGCGCTGCTCCGGAGAGAGGTTCGCCAGATCGAATCCAGCTTGGTCGAAGGTACTGCGAGGCAACCAACAGACCGATCGTTCCTTGTCGGCCCATATATCCTTCAAGATATTGGTCATCTGCAACCCTTGGCCGAAGGACGCCGCCAGTTGGGACAGCTCGAACCGACGCTTGGCAATGTCCGGACAGTGGTTGCAGAACAATTCGGTGAGCATCTCGCCCACAACGCCCGCCACGTGATAGCAATAGGTATCCATATGGCGTTCATCTTTTAGCCCTTCGGTGAACTGCCCTTCTTGAAATACCTCCATACCCTCGACCATGGTCTGGACACAGGTATGCAGCGCTTGTTGATCCGCCGGGCTAAACTGGCGTGTGATGCGCAACACCCGGGGCGTATCACGAACAAGGAGCCGCTCGTCTTCTGTGGAACTATCGTCAAGCCGAGGATAGAGGGCCTCCGCAAATGTCTCCGCCGATTGCTCCCCTGCGACGGCGGCGACAAAGTGCTCGGAGAATGCTTTCTTCTCCTCGACCGTAAGGGCGGTGGAATCTTCGATGGTGTCAGCGATCCGGCACAGCAAATACGCATTGGCCACAACGGTACGAAGCTCGCCGGGCAATTCGGGAATCGTCAGCGCAAAAGTGCGCGATACCCCCTGGAGCATGTCATCTTGCCATGCTAAATCCGCTTCGGATGCCGGGGACATGGACTGTACCATTGGTGCTTCAGAACTCACTGTGGTCCTCGGGAATTTAGTTGACTGCTCCAAGCCTTCTAACATCGGCGCGCCGCTGCGACCTCATGCTGCACGCGTTCATCCCAGCTCGCAGGGACTGAACATTCCCGCAGATGGCATCAAACGTGTGCAGAGTGACTCCAGCCGACCGCATTGCCATCAACAGGTCAAGAGTATTCCCCTCGGCAGCAATTGTCAACTCCTGGGTAATCGCACCCCACACACAAATCCTCATCTATGAGGGTGCGATATTATCAGCGAAACCTGAATCAGTTTTTCATGCCTGTGAGTGCAATACCTTGGATGAACTGCCGCTGGGCGACGAAGAACAGAATAATCACCGGCATAGTCATCAACACCGACGCAGCCATCATTAGTCCAAAGTTCCCGGCCTGGAAGGCCTGCAAGGCAAATAAGCCCAGGCTCAACGGATACAGCTCCTGGTCGCTCAAGTAGATGAGGGGCATCATGAACTCGTTCCAAATCATAATAAACGTAAAGATGCCGATGGTCGCCAAGGCCGGTTTGATCAACGGCAAAATGACCCGCGTATAGATCCCGAGATAGCCGCACCCGTCGATCTTGGCGCTATCTTCGAGGTCCGTGGGAATCCCTTTCATGAACTGTCGCAGCAGGAAAATAAAGAAGGGGCTCCCAAAAAACGCCGGTACCCAGAGGGGATAGAGCGTGTTGTACCATCCGATATTCTTCACGATTAGGAACACGGGGATCATGGTTACCTGGGGCGGAATCATCAAAGTTGCCAACACGAAAATAAAACAGGCATCGCGCCCCGGCCAACGCAATCGGGCAAAAGCAAATGCTACCAACGACGACCCGATGAGCTGACCCGCAATGTTCATCACCACCAAGAAAACACTGTTCCGAATGTAGGTAAACAACGGAACCATCTCGGCTACGGTACGATAGTTATCGAGGAACTTATTCCACGTGGCAACCGGTCGAGACTGATACGTGAGCGCAAGGGTGATCCGGAGGGCATTCCCTTCTTCAAAGTCCGATGTGCCCGCCTCGCGCAGGTTAAACCACGTCTGCATCATCAGCGGATCATCCTCCACAAATGGCATGCGCCAGGTGAACTCTTGATTCCGATCGCTCCCCAGATAGCCCGGCTGCACCCCTTCAAACCGGCGCCCCTCTGCTTCGATGACAGGATGAACCGCATGCCACGACCGATCGCCGTGGACCTGTATGCTGACGTCACGAAGCTCCTTGAGGGACATCTCCATGGGGACAGTCGTTTGCAGCTCCACGACCCGTTCATTGGCAAAGGAATAGTGAATTTCCTGCCCTGGTCGAGGGACGCCTTCCTCCCGCAATACCAGGGTGGCATCGCCCGAGATCACTTCCCAATCAAAGCCATTCTCTTGAGTGGGTTCTTCTAAAGCGAGAACATCCCATCCTTGGAGCATCACGTGCGAAACCGCAGCCCGGCGGTATACCGTATCGAAGACCTCCTCGACAAGCTCGACATCCACCCGATCGGCGAACCACGCGGCGGTAAACTCGGGCACGACCTCAAACAACTCCTCGGGCGCCTCCTCGATGATTTCTTTGATCAAAGCCTTGGCGAGATTCGAGTCATCCAGGTGTTCATGTAAATGCTCGGGCAGCTCGGGAGCCAGGTTCACGGTCCGCGCGGTAACCGAAGCCTGAACCACTTCGAGTTGCCGCGCCCAGTTATCGCGTCCCACCGTTTCCGGCTGGGGGATCGGATCAAGTGGGTCAGCGTGGGGATCGAAAACAAAGACCGATACCTCCGTGATCAACGGCACGTCCACCCGTTCGGCAAACCAAGCGGCCACCGTTTGGGGAGGGGCGGCAAAGATCCACCGGGGCGCACGAGGAATCAGACGAATAAAAACTCCATCGGTCAAATCAGGCTCGGTGAGATAGGGCCGATAGAACTCGGGCAGGTCATCGGCCAACTCGACGATCCGTTCCATAATCGCTTCCCGAATCGGGTCTTTGGCCCGCTCCCAATTTTCCGCAGACACACCGGATGGTCGCATCACAACTTCGTTTTCGCGCAACGAAATATAGGGCGATTCAACGACTCCATCTGGAATCTCGGGTATCCATCGGGGCGGATACATTTCGTCGGGAACCTTGAAACTGGTACTGAACAACCAGATAAAGGGAATCGCAAACACGAACGATCCCAAGATAAGTACTGCATGTAGAAAGACCCGTCGGGCGCCCCGCTCATACTTGGTTATCCGTCTCACAGGTTTCAGGACTCCTTTACTTATCGGTCTCGTAATGGACCCAGTGTTTTGACATATAGAGCTGGATCAGCGTCAAGGTCAAGATGATGAAGAACAGGATCCAGGCCATGGCAGAGGCGTAGCCCATTCGCATGTACCGGAACGCATTGTTGAATAATGAATAGGCATAGAACAGCGTCGAATTGACCGGTCCGCCCTGCGTCATGATGTAAGCCTGCGCAAAGATCTGAAACGTCATGATCAAGCCCATCACCAATTGCAGCAAAATATAGGGACTGATCATGGGCAAGGTGACGTTCAGGAATTTGCGTAACCGTCCCGCGCCGTCGATCTCGGCGGCCTCATACAGGTGCTGTGGCACCCCCTTTAGTGCGGCCAGCCAAATAATCAGTCCACCGCCGGCGCCCCATAACATCATTAGAATAATGGCCGGTTTACTCCAATTCGGATCCTGCAGCCAAGCGGGACCGGATATTCCGGCATAGCCCAGCAAGGTATTCAAGATCCCTTCTTGAGGGTTGAATACCCAGATCCATAAAATCGAGGCGGCCACAAACGGCATAATCGACGGCAAGAAGAAGAACGTCCGATACACGGCAACCCCTCGGATCTCGTAGTTAAGCAGCATGGCAATTCCCAAGCCCACGGCGATGCTTAACGGAACACCGAGAGTCATGTAGATCGTGTTCCACAATGATGTATAAAACAAGGGATCCTGGGTAAACAACTCGATGTAGTTGCCCAAACCCACCCATTCGGGCGGATGAAATACATCATATTGACAGAAGCTCATGATCAGCGAGAACAGTAACGGCCCCCCGCCGAACACGAGAAATCCCGCGAAGAAGGGCAAGGCGAACATATAGCCGGCGCGAAACTCCTGCCGGAAATACCCCCGGACGTTGTACTGCCGGTTGGCGTACCAGTACCCGAAGGCGATAAGCAGCGCCATGACTGCCGCATAGGCCACCACAATAGGCGCCCACGACAGTTGAACCCGCTCGGGGGGATTGTAGATCCGGTCGAGTTGGCGTTGCACGATGGACGCATGATAGTCGAGGGACCTCTGGGCGTTGATCTCGCGGTCCGTGGGATGATACTCCCTGTGAAGCGCTTCCTCCATGCCTTGAACCTGGGCATTCCAGAGCAACTGGCCGACCGGTGTCACCGGACGATATTTGGCAACGGGCATGGAATCAACAAACACCCGCATCCCATCTTTGTACCGGTCATGAATACTCGGATCAGTATAGAGGTACTCTTCCATCAACCAATCGGTGATGTCCTTGCGCGCGTGAATGTGGGGAATCCACACATTACCTGTGCCGCGATAGTATTGAACGGACGCCTCGGCCCGGATCTGGGCGGCACGCTGCGACACCATGTAGCGGATGAACTCCCACGCCTCCTCGGGATGGGATGCGCCTTCAGGGATGACCATAGCAAAACCGCCCACCCAGCCGAACCGTTCCTTACCTTCAGGAGCCGGCGGAAGGGCCACGCCAAAGCGGATATCCCGTCGGACATTGGCCAACGCGTTAAGGAACCCCGCCACGTCAATGCGCATGGCGATACGACCCGACATAAACGGGTCAAGGTCGGCGCCCTGCTGACTGATTTCAAAAGATTGCACTTCTTTGACCCCGCCCATCAGATCGTACAGGCGGGCCATATATGCGAGGGCTTCGACAATCTCGGGCGAGTTGAGGGTACAGGTCTCCCCGTCGTCACTCATAAACTGTCCGCCGTTCAACCATCCATAAATGTACAACCACGAGTTACCGAAATTCGGAATGAACCCTACCCGTTCGAGTTCACCTTCTTCGTTTCGCTCGGTCAGGATTTCCGTAGCGGCCTCGAGTTGTTCCCACGTCCGGGGCGGACCTACTTGAGTGGGATCATCCGGATCAACGCAGCCGACCTCGATGAGCTCTTCCGCGTGGCGTTCGAAGGAATCGATGTTGTAATACATCGCCCGGTTGTCGGCATCGATGGGCAGACCATACAAACGGCCTTCATAGAGCCCTTCTTCCCAAACCGGCCGGAAGTAATCCTCTTGGCGCACGGTAAACTCATCGTCGGGCCGTTCCAGTAGATCCTGTTCTATGAATCCGGTGAGATCCATAAAGGCCCCTTTCGAGGCCCACTCACCCACGGCGAACCGGTCGAACCACACCACATCGGGCGGATCGCCTCCGGCGATGCCGCACAATAGCCGTTGGGGATCGCTCGTGCGGTCGATGGAGGCGCTCTGTGCCATGACAACGCGGATATTCGGTCGCCCGTCCGTGCCGTCGTACATGTTCTCGAAATCGTGGATGAGATCCGACGCGAGAATGTCGTGTTCATTTCCCCAGTAGTAGATGGTAACCGGATCGTCCGCCGCTGCGGTGAGCGTCATCAGCACACAGACGGCCGCTACCCCAAGCATTCGTTTCATACCGTGCCCCTTGTTGAACTGTGGTGATTGATTCATGCATGTGGAGCTTCCGTCCGCGCCGTGACGGACAGGACGCCCCGCTCTTGGGTTATGCCTTACTTGATGGTCCAATCATCTTGGATGGATCGACAATACGGTCAAACTCATCTCCATCGAGAAACCCGAGGTTCACGGCCTCTTCCCGGAGCGTGGTTCCATTCGCGTAGGCGGTTTTCGCTATTTTCGCGGCGTTGTCGTATCCGATGGTGCGGTTTAACGCCGTAACAAGCATGAGGGATTGCTGGAGAAGCGCCTCGATCCGTTCGCGATTCGGTTCGATTCCCGCCACGCAGTGGTCGGTGAACGACGTCGAAGCATCGGCCAGCAACCGGATGGATTGGAGGATATTGTACATCATTACCGGCTTAAACACATTAAGCTCGAAGTGACCCGATGCGCCTGCTATATTGATGGCGGCATCATTGCCCATCACCTGGGCCGCCACCATGGTAACGGCTTCGCATTGGGTCGGGTTGACCTTGCCCGGCATGATGGACGAACCCGGTTCATTGGCGGGAAGTTTTAGCTCGGCCAGGCCGCATCGCGGCCCGCTGGCCAACAAGCGAATGTCGTTGGCGATCTTCATCAAGCTGGCTGCCACCGTCTTGAGGGCCCCCGATGTCATTACTATGGCATCATGGGCAGCTAAGGCCTCAAACTTGTTCGGGGCCGATTGAAAAGGCAACACCATGAGATCGGCTATCTTGTTTGCTACTTTCTCATCGTATCCGGCCTGGGTATTGAGGCCCGTTCCCACGGCCGTACCGCCGATGGCCAACTCGCACAGCCGGGGCATGGTCAATTCGACCCGTTCGATGCCGTTCGTCATCTGCTGCGTGTAGCCCGAAAACTCCTGCCCCAAGGTCAGCGGTACCGCGTCCATCAGATGGGTTCGCCCAATCTTGATAATATCCTCGAAGGCCTTGGACTTTTCCTCCAGAGCATCCCTTAATGTTTTGAGAGCAGGAAGCAACCGCCGGTAGACCTGTTCGACCGCAGCGATGCTCATGGCGGTGGGGAAGGTGTCGTTCGACGACTGCGACATGTTTACGTGGTCGTTGGGATGAACCGGGTCTTTGCTGCCCCGTTCACCGCCGAGGATCTCAATCGCGCGATTCGCGATGACCTCGTTGGCGTTCATGTTGGTCTGCGTGCCCGACCCCGTCTGCCATACCGATAGGGGGAAGTGCGCATCCAGGGCGCCGTCAATCACCTCGTCGGCCGCTTGGCAGATGGCGTCGCATAGGCGCTTGTCGAGAAGACCGAGGTCATGATTTACCTCGGCGGCGGCCCGTTTCAGGATCCCAAGGGCTCGAATGAGCTCCCGGGGCATGGTCTCGGTTCCAATGGCGAAATTTACCAAAGAGCGTGCGGTTTGGCAGCCGTAATACGCGTCAACCGGAACCTGCATCTCGCCCATGGTGTCCGTCTCGATTCGGTATTCCACAGTCTTGTTTCCTTCCATTTCCCCTCGTAAGGGGATAGTGGGCATTGAAAGAAGACTGTACCGAACTGGCGCGTTCAGATCAAGAAAATGGCCACTGATCAAAGCCGAAAAACACGCTTACCCCCGAAGCATAGCTTCCATTCCCTGCCGTTGCAGGGCCGCATGCTCGTACGCCCGCCGGGCATCGGCCGGCATGGCCGAGCCAAACAGGGCTGAAATGTCGGGAATGTGCCCTATTTCGGGAGGCTCTTCCGATCCGGATCGCGGGGGACTGGAAGGCGCACTCGGTAGCTCGCCCGGCAAGGGACGCGGGGCGGTATCATCGGGCATCGGAGCACGGGGTTGTGCTGGAGGCCCTGTGGGGACCGGTACGGCGGGCCGCATGGGGTCCGGTTGAGTCTGCCTTTGATTCGATGGTTGTTCCGGCCCCAGGAAACGTTCCAGAAGGGCTTGTTCGGGGCTGATCGAAGCGGGCGACGCAGCAGGCGCTGGGTCGGACTTGCCGGTTTCCTGGGCAGGTTTTTCCGGGCCGCGCTGCAACGGACGTAAGGCCCGAACCGTCGAGCCCCGCCGGTATTTCCCTACGGCCCAGACTGGGCGGTTGCTGCTCTGCACGCTTTGCATGGTGTCCTGGAACGACGCATCAGCGGCCCGAAGGGATCGAGCGGAACCCGTTGATTTTGCGGCTGTTGCCTGGGTTCGACCGGCTCGGCCAACGGACCCCATCGCCCGCCGGATGCCTTGCCCGGCCCGGCGGACCATAGTTACCGGAAACAGGATGACTCTACGCACGGCGACCTCCCCTCCTTGAAAAATGTATGGGTTTCCGTCAGAAAAGCAGCAAAATGCATGCCGATATGCATGCTGTATACGAAGAAGCCGACCTGCTACAATGGCGCACCTAAATCCTGAACCCGAATCGAGGTACAGCATGACAAATTCCAGCGCCGATAAACCGTACGAGTCCCCCCTGGATCCTATCGAACCGGTCCGCCGTTCGGTGTTAACGCCGTTTTGGATCGCTTTCACCGCCTTTTATTCGGGCGCGGCCGTTATGACCTACGAATTCGTTTCCATTCGCTTCTTGCAACGCAGCTTTGGCAGCACCTACGAGGTCTGGGCCTCGGAAATCGCGGTGTGCATGGCCGGTCTTGCCGCAGGCTATGCCCTGGGCGGCTGGCTGGCCGATCGGTTCATGTCGTGGCGCGTGCTGGGCAAGGCCCTCGTCATCGCCGGGTGTACCGGTCTCCTCACCGAATTGCTGGCCGACTGGTCCGGCGACCTGCTATTACAATACGAATACGCCTGGTGGCATCCCCTGTTCGCCGCGGGCGTATGTTCCTTCCTGCCCCTCCTAGCCTTGGGAACAGTCATGCCTCAGGCCGTCCGGCTTCATGTGCGCTCCCTCGAAAGCGTGGGCAATGCCACCGGCTGGATTGCCGCCATCTCCACCACCGGCAGCATTACCGGCGTCCTGCTCACCGCCATGGTCTTCCTGCCCCGATTCGGCGTACGCGAGACGTTGTACACCCTCTCTGCCTCCCTCATCGTTTATGGAGGCCTCATGGCGGGCATCAACCGAATCCGAGACAAATACGCCGGCCGCTAGTCGCAATCGAGGCCGCCCGACGTACAAAACCATCAATAGAGAACGAATTCCTTATAAATGATCAAAGAAATTTTTCTCTAATGCAGCAACACACCCATACTAATTCCGATATATACAAATAAATATTCCTAAATCTACCCTATTCGGCACTTGACAACAACCCATTCTCCGTGTATACTCTCTATAAAGAATTTGTTCTCGATATAAAATTCTCGATTTAACAGGAGCGTTCACCATGATGATAACCGATTCCGATCAGGCCCGGCCCATCCCCGAGCCCACGCTGCGTCGCTTGCCGACGTACCACCATTTTCTCAAGACCCTCGAGGCGGAAGGCCGCGAGGCGGTCTCGTGCAGCACCATGGGCCGGGAGCTTAACCTTGACCCGACCCAGATCCGCAAGGACCTGGCCATGACCGGCATCACCGGCCGCCCGAAGATCGGCTACGTGGTCACCGACCTCATTGGCGCCATCGAATCGTTCCTCGGCTGGAACGACATCCAGCAGGCCTTTCTGGCGGGCGTGGGTAATCTGGGAGCGGCGTTGCTTGGGTACCAGCAGTTCAACCGGTACGGCCTGGACATCGTCGCGGCCTTTGATACGGACGAAGCCAAAATCGGCCGTCAAGTTCAGGGCAAAGAGGTCATGCCCCTGTCGAAAATGGCCGACCTCGCCCGGCGGATGCATGTCCATCTCGGCATCATCACGACGCCGGCCGAGCATGCCCAGTACGTGGCGGACCAGATGGTCGCCGGCGGCATCGAGGCCATCTGGAATTTCGCTCCGATTGTGCTCAGTACGCCGGAGCACATTATTGTGCAAGACGAAGACCTGTTTTCATCCCTGGCCGTGCTCTCGCGCCGATTGCGGACCCGGCTGCAGGCTATGCAATAACCAAATATCCCAGAACCAAGAGGAAGACCGACTATGCTAGCGACTGAAGAAACCCCGAACGTGGCCGTTGAGACTCCCTTTGACGCCCTTTGCGCCATTTTGGAGCGATTCGAGTACAACCCGACGAAATTGATCCCGATTTTGCAGGCGGTTCAAGATGAATACCGGTATCTGCCGGAGGATGTGCTGACCTATGTAGCCACGGCATTGCGGCTGCCCCCGGCGCGAGTGTATGGCGTGGCCAGTTTCTACGCCCATTTCACCCTCGAGCCCAAAGGCAAACACATCATCCGGCTGTGTGACGGCACGGCCTGCCACGTAAAAGGGACACCGAAACTGTTAGCGGCCATTCGCGAGCGGCTCGACCTGAGCGAGGCGCAGGATACTACGCCGGACATGCTGTTCACCGTGGAGACCGTGTCGTGTCTGGGCGCCTGCGGCCTAGCCCCCGTCATGGTCATTGATGAAGCGGTGCACGGTCAGCTATCGGCCGATGATGCCGTCGAGATTGTCGAAGCGATTATGGAAGAGGAGGGCGTAGCATGACAACGATGAGTCTAGAAAAAACCATGGATACCCACGCCACCGCCACCGGCCGGCAACGGGTGATTATATGTGCGGGAACGGGATGCGTGGCAAGCGGTTCACTCGATGTGTACCACGCCTTCTTGCGTGAGATTCGCGCTGCCGGCATACCGGTCGAAACCGTACTGCGCCAGGAGAACGGCAACGCCAGGAACGGCGCCCTTGTGACCAAAAGCGGCTGTCAGGGGTTCTGCCAGATGGGACCGCTCGTCACGGTCGAACCGGACAATATCCTATATGTCCACGTGAAAACCGCCGATGTGGCCGAAATCGTGAAGGAGACCCTGGTTCGCCGCAACACTGTCGAGCGGTTGTTGTACCGCAGCCCGGCCACCGGCGCGTTCTGCAAGGGCATCGACGACATCGACTTTTACCGGAAGCAGCAGCGCACAGTGCTCAAGGAATGCGGCCACATCGACCCCGAGAATATCGAGGAGTACCGGTTTCAAGGCGGCTATGAAGCAGCCCGTAAGGCCTACACCGAGATGACGCCCGAACTGGTCTGCCAGGAGATGATCGCCTCCGGACTGCGCGGACGCGGCGGCGGCGGCTTCCCGACAGGCAAAAAATGGGAGCTGACCCTGCGGCAGCCGGGTCAGAAAAAATATGTCATCTGCAACGGTGACGAGGGCGACCCGGGCGCGTTCATGGACCGCAGCCTTATGGAAGGCAATCCCCACGGCCTGCTCGAAGGGATTATGATTGCCGCACGCGCCGTAGGGGCCGATGAGGCCATCATCTACGTCCGCGCCGAGTATCCCTTGGCCGTGCAACGGGTCCGCCGAGCTATTAACGACGCTCGGGAAATGGGCATGCTCAGCCACGACATGTTTGGCAGCGGCATCCCGCTGAACATCGAGGTGATGGAAGGGGCCGGAGCCTTCGTTTGCGGCGAGGAAACGGCATTGATGGCCTCTATCGAAGGCCGGCGGGGCATGCCCACGCCGAAGCCGCCCTTCCCGGCCCAGTCGGGCCTGTGGGGCAAACCAACGGTCATCAATAACGTCGAGACCCTGGTCACCATACCCATGATCATCCGCGACGGCGCGACGGTCTACGTGCGACGCGGCACCGAGGGGTCGCCCGGGACCAAGACCTTCGCCCTGACCGGCCATGTGGCCAACACGGGCCTCATCGAAGTGCCTTTCGGTTCAACGCTGCGGGAAATCATCTTTGAGATCGGCGGCGGCGTGACCCGGGAAGACGGGGCCATTGACCCCGAGGCCTTCAAGGCGGTACAAATCGGCGGTCCTTCGGGCGGATGCCTCATCGACGAGCACCTCGACCTGCCTCTCGATTTCGATTCACTCCGCGAAGTAGGCGCCATGATCGGCTCCGGCGGGCTCGTGGTCATGAACCAGGAAACCTGCATGGTGTCCGTGGCCCGGTTCTTCATGCAGTTCACGCAGAACGAATCCTGCGGCAAGTGCGTGCCCTGCCGGGAAGGGACCAAACAGATGCTGGCCCTGCTCGACGACATCATCGAAGGCCGCGCCACCGAGAAGACCCTTGACCTGCTCGAAGGATTGGCCCATGCGGTCCAGCGGGCGTCGTTGTGCGGACTGGGCAAAACAGCGCCTAGCCCGGTGCTCTCGACCCTGCGCTTTTTCCGGGCCGAATACGAGGCGCACGTGTTGCAGAAGAAGTGCCCAGCCAATGCCTGCACGGCCCTGGCCGACTACCGCATCGATGCGGTCGAATGCACCGGATGCGGCAAATGCAAAGACGCCTGCGCGGTCGAGGCTATCACCGGCGCGCCCCGCGAGGCCCATACTATCGACATCGAACTATGCATCAAATGCGGAGCCTGTGTGACAGCGTGCACCTGGCAAGCCGTGAAAAGGGGATAACCATGACGAACCCAAGCTATATGACAATCGACGGTCGGCAAGTAGCCATCGAAGGCGAAAAGAACCTGCTCGAGATCATCCGGAAAGCCGGGATTGATCTGCCCACGTTCTGCTACCACAGCGAACTGAGCGTCTACGGCGCCTGCCGCCTGTGCATCGTTGAAATCGAGGGTATGGGTACCGTGACCTCCTGCTCGACCATCCCCCGCGAGGGCATGGTGGTCCGGACAAACACCGAGGTGCTTCGCGAGACCCGGAAATACACGGTCGAGCTGTTGTTGGCCGACCACAACCAAAGCTGTACCACCTGCGGTAAGAGCGGCTCCTGCACGTTGCAGACCCTGACGCGACGCTTGGGCATTCGCGAGGTGCGGTTCGACGCCACACGGGATCCATTGCCTCTCGACGAGTCGACGCCGTCCTTGATGCGCGACCCCAACAGCTGCGTCCTCTGCGGCGATTGCGTCCGGGTCTGCACGGAAATTCAAGGCATCGGGGCCATCGACTTCGCCAGCCGCGGCTCTGAGGTTACCGTAGGCCCGGCGTTCGGGCGTATGCTGGGCGATGTAGAATGCGTCCACTGCGGCCAATGCGCCCGAGTCTGCCCGACGGGAGCCATCACGCCCAAGCCCGAAATCGACGAGGTCTGGAAGGCCATACATGACCCTGAGCAGACCGTTGTGGTCCAAGTGGCTCCGGCGGTTCGGGTAGCTCTGGGCGAAAGCTTCGGCATGAAAGCCGGAACCATCGCCACCGGCAAAATGGTCGCCGCCCTGCGCGCCATCGGATTTGATAAGGTCTACGACACGAGCTTTGCCGCCGACCTGACGGTGATGGAAGAGGCCCACGAGTTTCTGGCGCGGAAGGCCAACGGCGAGAACCTTCCCCAGTTCACGTCCTGCTGTCCGGCCTGGGTGACCTTTGCCGAGCAGTTCTTTCCGGATCTGCTGCCAAACGTGTCGTCCTGCAAGTCCCCGCAACAAATGTTTGGGGCGTTGGCGAAAGATACCCTGCCCGCCGAATTAGGCATCACGCGAGATAAGCTGACTGTCGTGTCGATTATGCCGTGCACGGCGAAAAAGGCCGAGGCCAAGCTAGACAAATTCGCCCGGAACGGCGGCCCCGATGTGGACCATGTTCTCACCACGCAGGAGCTGGCCCGGATGATCGAGGAGACCGGCCTGAGCTTTGCCGCCCTCGAATCCGAATCGCTCGACATGCCCTTTGGGTTTAAGACGGGAGCCGGGGTCATCTTCGGCGCATCGGGCGGCGTGAGCGAAGCCGTGGCCCGCCATGTGGCCCAGACCTTCGCCAATGGCGAGCGGCCTCGGGTCGACTTCACCGAAGTGCGCGGCGACCAAGGCCTCCGCGAAGCAGTAGTCACCGCCGGCGACGTCGAGGTAAAACTCGCCATCGTCAACGGCTTGGCCAATGCATTGATGCTGGCCGAACGAGTCAAAGCAGGCGATTGCGACTACGATTTCATCGAGGTCATGGCCTGCCCCGGCGGATGCATTGGTGGCGCGGGCCAACCCGTCACGAAGGATACCGCCGCCCGGCAAAAACGAGCTCGCGGCCTATATGAAGACGACAAGAACCTGCAACTGCACGTGTCGCGGGAGAACCCCTTCGTCACCCATGCCTACGATCATGTGCTCGGCGAAGTAGGCGGCGAGAAAGCGCACCACTTGCTACACACAGCCTATCAGACCCGACGGCGCATGGCCCTCGACGGCATGCACCTCATGACCGGCGACGAGCTGGACAAGCTGGCCGTGACCGTCTGCGTGGGTACCAGTTGCCACCTCCGGGGCGCTCAGAAGCTCTTGGCGGGCATCATGGACTACGTGAACGAGCGGAGCATCGATGGTTACGTCGACGTGAAGGCTACCTTCTGCATGGAACGGTGCGACCGCGGGCCTACGGTTACGGTGGGTGAACGGGTCTTCGAGCGGTGTACGCTGGACATGGCCCGGGCCGCCATCGACGAAGAAGTGGACAAGATTGTCGCCTGCCAGACGGTAACGGCCCAAGATACCCCGTATTTGACCGAACGCGATTTCGAACGACAAGTGGCTTCAGGTTTGCTGCGGTTCTTGCAGAACCGCCGTCCGGCCGCCGCGACCCAGGAGAATACACCCCATGGCTGCCATGGATGCGCTACAAACACCGAGACAGGTTGTCTTCACGAATAAGGCCCGATGCCGCGACTGCTACCGGTGCCTGCGCGAGTGCCCCATCAAGGCCATTCGCATCTGCGATGACCAGGCCTTTGTCGAGGCCGACCGGTGCATCGCATGCGGTACCTGTGTGCGCGAATGCCCCCAAGAGGCCAAGTCGTTCCGAAACGACGTGGACCACGCCGCCGCGCTTCTCGAAGCCGGCGGCGTGGTGGCGGCCAGTATCGCGCCTTCTTTTGCGGCCTGTTTCGGGCCGGACGATGCGCCGCGCCTGGCCGATGCTCTGCGGCGGTTGGGATTTTCCTACGTCGCTGAGACCGCTATCGGAGCCTTCGAGGTCGCCCGGGCCACGGCCGACCACATCGCGACGGCCCCCGACGCAGCTCATGTATGTACGGCCTGCCCGGCGGTGGTGCGCTATGTCGAGCAGTACGAACCCAACATGGCTCCCACCCTAACGCCGGTGGTCTCGCCCATGATCGCCCATGCGCAACGCATTAAGGAGGAGCAAGGCGATGAGACCAAGGTAGTATTCATCGGCCCGTGCGTGGCCAAAAAGGCCGAGGCCGAACGGCCCGAACTGGCAGGCCTGGTGGACTGTGTCCTGACTTTTACCGAGCTGTTGGAATGGTTCGATCAGGCGGGTATCACCCTGGGTTCGTTTAATCCCAGCGCGTTTGATGCCGAACCCGCCGGCGACGCGCGCTTTTTTCCCTTGCCCGGCGGGCTGGCCCGTACAGCAGCCCTCGATACGGACCTGCTGGGAACCGAAAGCCTGGCCGTCAGCAGCATCGACGACATCCGCGAAGCCTTCGAAAACGTGCGGACCGCTCCCGGTCCGGTGCTCATCGAGCCGCTGTTCTGCACCCAGGGGTGCGTCACGGGACCCGGCATGCCCGAAGAGGCCAACACCTTCCGCCGGCGCAACGATGTATTGACCTATGCCCGCACTCACCAAGGGATGACGCCGGAGAAGGTCCCCCCACGGAATGGGTTGACCGCCCGCTTTTCCACGCCGCCTCCCATCGATCCGGCTATTGCTGAGGCCGAGATACAGGATATCCTTGAACGGACGGGCAAGGCCCTGCCGGAGGACCAACTCAACTGCGGCGCCTGCGGTTATGTGTCGTGTCGCGATCAAGCCATCGCCGTGTTGCGCGGTATGGCCGACACGGACATGTGCATTCCCCATATGCGCCGATTGGCCGAGCAACGATCGGACCGTATCATCGAGACAACCCCCAACGGCGTAGTCATTCTTGACGATCACCTCAAGATCCTGCACATGAATCCGGCGTTTCGTAAAATGTTCCAATGTACCGATGCGGTCCTCGGTAAACCCATCTCGTATTTGATGGACCCCGAACCATTCGAAAACCTGGCCGTGAATAGCGGCGACCTGGCCGAACTGACGGCCCATCACGGAAACTACAACCTCGTGTGCCACCAGGTCATTTACCCATTGCGTCAAGAAGGCCAGTATGTAGGCGTGTTCGTGAATATCACCAAGAGCGTGGCCAATGAGGAGATGCTCAAGCGGCTGCGTTCGGAGACGGTTCGCAAGGCCCGCGAACTCCTTGAACATCAGGTGCAGGTGGCGCAAGACATGGCTCAGTTTCTGGGTGAAAGTACAGCCCAAAGTGAGGAGCTGGTCCGAAATCTGGTCAGCATCGCTACGGATCGCCCCCGACAAAGCGGAGACAATTGGTTGTGGGATACCGACATATCGACATAGCCTGCGCCCAGAGCGCGAAATACGCGGGATCAGCCTGCGGCGATGTGGTAAAGGTCCACCGCACGGCCACCGCCACCCTGTTGGCCTGCGCCGACGGGCTCGGCTCGGGTATCAAGGCCAACCTCGCGGCGACTATGTGCATCAGTCGGTTGATTAAGCTCATGGACGGCGGCTTCTCGCTGCGCGAAGCTTTTGCGACCTTGGTGCGGACCATGAACGACGCCCGCGAACCCGGTTTGCCCTTCGCCGCCTTCTCGGTGGTGCGCTTCCTGTCCAACGGCGAGACCACCGTCTTGAGCTACGAAATGCCGCCGCCGGTTTTGGTCGCCTATAACACGGTAGCCCCGCTACGGCAACGGCCCGTCGAGCGCAACGGCGCCCTCATTGGCGAAGCCAGCTGCTATCTCGACGAAGGCGAGGCCCTCATGCTGGTCTCCGATGGCATCACCCAGGCCGGACTCGGAAACGGCATGGGCGAGGGTTGGGGCATGGAAGGGCTGTGCCGCTATGTGCGGAGCCGCCTCTCCTCCAAACAGCCCATGGGCGAACTGGCCGACTTGGTTCACAACGAAGCGCGGCGTTATTGGGGCGAGCACGGCGGCGACGATTGCACCGCCACGGCAGCGGTATGTCGCAAAGGGCGGGTAGTCACCTTGTTCACCGGTCCGCCCATCTCCAAGAAAAAGGACTACGCCGTGGCCACCCGGTTTCTTCAGAACGACGGCGTCAAGGTACTATGCGGCGCCACTACGGCCAAGCTGGTCGCCCAGCACCTCGGCAAATCCCTCGAGGTGTCCGACGATTCGCTTCAGAGCATCGCCCCGCCCCACTACCGCCTCGACGGCATCGACCTCGTCACCGAAGGGGCCGTCACGCTCAATCAGGTCTACAACATTCTCGAGGAGAATCCCGAGAACTACGAACCCAACTCGGGGGTTTCAAAACTGTGCGGCCTGTTGCGCGACGCCGACCGGATCAACTTCATCGTCGGACGGAGCCCCAACCTCGCCGAAGGCGATATCGCCTTCCGCCAACAGGGCATCCTGCCCCGCACCACCATCGTGCCCCTCATCGCCCAAAAGCTCGAGGAAACCGGCAAGCTCGTCGTCGTCGAATACGTCTGAGGGGAAAGGCTGCGCCCGTTGACCTGCCACGTGATCCATGCTATCTTGCTGTGACACGGGCAACAAGGATACATTGCCGACAGGGAACTACGGGGAGCGAAGCAGTACATGATGAGAGCAAGGGACGGTTCGATTCTCCACACTCGGCTTTTGTCATTCCACCGCCACACCATTTCAAACATGCCTGTCTTGTATGCAAACAAGTCACTTGATCATCCACTTTTTCCGTGCTAATCTGCTGTACGGACGGTACACATAGGAACAGGCAAATGGCGCGGCTGAAGCTACCCGCTGTATATTGCCCTGTCCTCAATCGATGGAGCAACGAATGGAACTATCAGCAGTCCTAACGCCTGCACAGGAAGGCGGCTATGTCGCCTTCAATCCAGAGACCGGCACAACCACGCAAGGAGAAACCGTAGAAGAAGCCTTGGCAAATCTGCGGGAAGCCACGGAGCTTTATCTGGAGGAGTTTCCGCTATCCGTGACCGGCCGGGCTTTGCTAACATCATTTGAAGTCTCGGAACATGCCTAGGCTGCCGGTAGTTTCGGGCGCCGAAGCAGTGAAGGTCTTGCAGCGTTTGGGATTTGCTGTCGTACTTCAGCGAGGCAGTCACATTGTATTACGTCGTGGCTCATCAGGCTGTGTTGTGCCCAATCATCAAGAGCTGAAAGTAGGAACACTATCTGGCCTTCTCAGACAAGCCGGGATTTCTCAAGACGAATTTGTCAGTGCGATGCGTAGAAAAAGGGGGTAGTCAAGCTGGCAACGCCTCAGGCCGAAGCGTCGACTGCGCCTGCAATGCATGACATGAAGATTTTGGTCTACCAACGCTTCATCGTGCTTGATCAGGGGTTCTGGCTTCTCGCTTTGTTGATGGG
>PWNM01000409.1 GCA_003557825.1 Candidatus Hydrogenedentota bacterium
CGACGGCTACCCCTTCATCTCGTCTAACCGTCTGCCATAGGGAGCTGCCATGGGGCAGTCCGTCATTCCAGCCGATTTGATAGGACGAAACAGGTTGTCCTTGGCTATCAAGGACCTGGCCGCTTATCCTGAACGATCCGTCGTTTTGGATAATGCTGCCGAACAAAAACAGCGTTGTCAATGTCAACACAAAGCAAATGACTACTACATAGATCCATCTGGATTTCATTGCCATATCCTCCTATCGCGTTTCCGATAATATACACACAAGCCCCTGTCTAGTCCGAATATGCTCGTCACGCCCCCTGGGTCCTTGACGTCATTCCGCCTCCAACGGTACAGGCGACTCCTGTGATTCTTCCTTCACCTCCAGTTCGACTCCAAACATCGTGCTGAGGCGCGGCACGATACGTACTAGGGGAACATCGGTTTGATGCTGAGTTATCGTGACCATCCGCCCGCCCGACAGGGTAAGTGTGACCATGGGTCTCTCAGCGCTCGTGCCTGCATAGGTAACACACAGTCCCTCCAAACGGTCTGAATACAGATCCTGTGCGAACGTATCGGACACGAATACGCTGCCGGGGGAACATACAATCGTGGTGGTCCATATCTTATGAATGAGGGCGAATAAGCCGACCGTAAAAATCACAGCCGCGCTCGTGGCCATGATCACCATAGTCGGCGGCGCAACCCCGTAGTACCCATCAAGCGCCCCGTATACCAACATCGAGACAAGCAAGAAAGACGGAATCCCAATCGCAAGGAGGCCATGAATTACAGGGAGTTTGTGCACGACAATGCGTATCTCAGCCGATGGATCCTTTTCGTCATCAGCAAGCGTAACGATGCCGAATAGACGTTGCTGCAGGTATGACAGCCCCGGCATATTCTGCGGTATAGATATTTGCGTGCGACCATCAGATAGCACGAGCTTCGCTCCGGTTAACAAACTCCGCTTGAATGTGGCTCGGGTGCTTGAGTTCAGAGCTATTTTGCGGCACGTTCCAACCCAGGAGCGGACTAGCCAGTCTGGGCCGATCTTGATACGTGGCGGCCATGCGATAGAACCAAACAAGATGACTGTGCCCAGAAGCACAAACGGAAATAACAACCCGCCCGAGGCGATAGCGCTTAGCATCGCGAAGGGAATGAATGCAAAATGAAACAAAAGCCTGGGAATTGCAGATTCATGCTCTGTTAGGGGATACGAGGGGTCTGGATTAGCGCTGTTGGCATTCAGAAACCCTTGTATGACGGGAACAATAGTCATATCCGATACCAGCGTCAAAGGTAGGATCACCCGATTCCTGCCGTCCGCGATGACGATATCCGCGCCTCCCCACCAGCGGTACAGCGGCCACGCCCTTACGTCACCGTCAAATTGTCGTTCTGTCTGAAATGGCCGTCGGCATCGAAGCCCGCCTTTCTCGGTACCGTATACGTCATAGCAAAAGCTAAGCGTGCGTTGAAAACATTGCGCCGAAAGTATGGCTAGCACCACAAACAGCACGGCAAAACCGGGCGTTCCCGTTTTTAGCGTTAAATTCCCCATCCACACGGCAGACAACAAAGTGAGCAGCCCGGCGCCGAATCCAATCAGACGCCACCGAATCAGTTTGGCCCTATTCATAATCGTCTCCCACAGGGGTGTGAGGATGCCGTTTTTACCGCTGAAACGCGGCGGGGGAATGCGCGCCAAAGGGCGGTGGGCGGCGTAAACGGTGATGGCAATGATCCCATGATAGCGTATTCCGGCATTGGGATAGGGGGATTGTCCCCAATCATGGGGTTAACGTATCAGATGTCCGCGTGTTTGTCAAGGTTTTTGCTTCTTAAACAGTATCTCGGGATTCACCACAAAGACACCAAGAACACAAAGAGCCTCACGCGAAGCCGCGAAGGGCGCGAAGGGATTCACCACGAAGGAAACGAAGGGGCACGAAGAGGCTCACGTGGGGGTGTGGGATAGCACGAGGAGATTCTGAATTATCAATGCTAAAGCCTGTCGAGAAGCCCGGCTAAAGCCGGCTCCCGTGCTGCCCGGTCTTGGTACACACCGCCCAGGCGGATGCTAAGACTGCGTCGGCTTAAGCCGACTGTGGGGGGAAATGGCTGGGTGTGGAGCAATCAACGCAAAGGCACGAAGGACACCAAGGGGCACAAAGAGTCTCACGCGAAGCCGCGAAGAGCGCGAAGGGATTCACCACAAAGGCACGAAGGAAACGAAGGGGCACGAAGACTGGCTTCCGGCTTCAGCCGGGCTTCTCGGGTGGCTTTAGCAGGTTTGGGTTGACCTCAATATCGTGGTCGGGCACTATGGGGGCGGGCAGGTAAGGGAACCCTTGGTTGGGACGGGGGATTGAACGGGCATGGTTTACCTATCCAATCCGTGCATCAAGCATTACAGGAGGAGTATCGAATGTCATACAGATTAACGCGGCGCTTGGGATGGTACGCGGTTGTGGTCGTGGCGTTGGCAGCGCTGAGTGGGCCGGCGACGGCCATTGACAATGCGAACCGGACAACGACCCTATGGACGCCGATGCAGGAGTGGTCCGTGCCGAATCCGCAGTTCGATGGCAATCCCTTCAACATCGAAGGTACGGCGACCTTTACCCACGGGGAATCGGGAACGACCATCCGGACCGGCCTGTTTTACGACGGCGGCAATGCGTGGAAGTTTCGGTTTGCGCCAACCAAGACAGGGGAATGGACTTTCGAAACGGCCAGCGACGACGAGGATCTCGATGGACATACTGGAACGGTGACCGTGGAGCCCAACCCCGATCCCGATGCTCGAGGCTTTTTGACCGTGGCCGATTCGCATCGGTGGGCCTGGCAGATCGGCGAAAATGGCGAGACCCATGCGTTTACGCCGCAGCTGGTGATGTACAAAAACATCGAGGCCATCGAGGCCATGTCGGACGAGGAAATCGAGGAGGACTTGCGCATCTGGTTCGATGAACACGGTTTTCATGGGCTGCATGTGGCCGTGTTTTGCCGCTGGTTCGACTTCGAGAAAGACCGGCACTCGCAGTTTGATACGGAGGATCCGATGCCCGATCCGCGGACCTTCGCCGTCTTGGAACGGTTGATCACGATGGCCCACGACGCGGGCGGCTACGTCCATCTGTGGAAATGGGGCGATGAGGACCGCCACATGACGCCCATCCGTTGGGGCATCAATGAGGCCGTGGACCGACGCTTGCAGCGCTATATCGCGGCTCGGCTGGGTCCTCTGCCGGGCTGGACCTTGGGATACGGTTTCGACCTGTGGGAATGGGTCAACGCCGAGCAGCTCCATTCGTGGCACGCCTACATGCACGAGCACCTGGGATGGCCCCGTTTCATTGGCGGCCGGACCGATGCCTGGCATACGCCCATCACGGAGGCCATTACCTATGAGCTCGATTATGTAGGCTACGAGACCCATCAGCCGGATTACGACACCTATGTGGCCGTGCTCGACTTGCAGCCCGAGCGACCGGCCATGATGGAGGATCGGTTCCGCATTCGCTATAGCATCTATCGGAACAAGGACTACAGTCTCGACGACACACGACGGGGATTGTGGCGGTCGACCATGGCGGGCGGCGTGGCCAACATCTGGGGATACCTGTTGCCCGATGCCGATGACGGGGGTTCGCGGCCTTTTCCGAATCTGCCCCAGCTCCAGACCTATGCGACCTTTTTTGACATCCGCCCGCTGAACAACATGGTACTGGACAACGACCGGACCGATGCCGTCGGAGTGCGATGGGGACTGGACCGGTTCGTGTTCTATGGCGAGGATGTCCATGCCATCGCCATGAATTTGGCCGACATGGAGGGACCGCAACCGGCCTTCGCCATCGACACCAAGGTTCCCTATTCCGAGTTTGACCTGGGGATCCTGGATCCGGACAACCATACATGGGAAGCGCCGTACCGGTCGGACTGGGCCATCTCGGTTGGCGTTTTCGAGGATTCCGAAGAGGAAAACGAAGAAGAAGACAGCGACGAATCGTAGGAGGACAGGATGCTGAATATCGCATTGGCCCTGATTGCGGCCTTACCCGCGGCGGCTCCGGAACCGTTGTTGCTGCCCGATGGCGAACCCGTAGTGGCGGCGTATTTTTTCACCCGCTGGTGGGAACCCTGGCGCAGCGACGACGATCGGGTACGGGCCGACATCCAAATCCTGGACGAAGCGGGCGTGAATGTGCTGCTCATCGACCACCAGCCGTCGCAGATGTTCGGCGAGGCCGGCTGGTCGTGGTTCGACCGCGACCACAGACTGGCTGCCGAACGGGGGCTGTACATCGTACCCTGGCTCGAGTCCAAATGCGGCCGGGACGCGTCGTTCGCCGACCGATTCGATGAGATCGCCCGGCGCTGGGACGTCCAACTCGAACGAGCCGAGCAACAAGACGGGACGCCGGCCGAAACCTTGATGTGGAAACCCGAGTTCACCACGTACATGCTGCGCTGGATAGGCGATTATCTCGAACGGTACGGCGAAGACAGCGCCTTGTTGCGCGTGGTTCGGGATGGCCGGGAATACCGCGTGATTAGTCCGTGTGTCGAACTGGGCTGGGGCGAGGTTTCTTTCGACGACGAAACAAACGCCTTGTTCCGCGAATGGGTCACGAAGCGCTACGACGACATCGATTCGCTCAATGCCGCATGGGGAACGACTTACCCCGACTTTGACGCCATCGACCCTCGGGACAAAGAGGTGTTTGACTACTCGGATTTGCGCCAGCCGACGCAATCCCCGGCGGTCACCGATCACACGCGGTTTCGCACCGAACTCGTGCGCGACGTGTACCAGGGGCTTGCCGACGTCCTCAAAGCGGAGTATCCCGACCTGTTGTTGATGGCAGAGCTGCCCTATGAATTTCCCTGCGACCACACCGACGCGCTCAAATACGGTTGGGAGTATGCGGCCTTCCCGGAGATCGCTGAATGGGCCGATCTGCTACTCATCAGGACAACCGGCGACCCGTAGGATGCATCGTTGGTCTATATGCGCGACTGGGCCGCGGAACGGGACATCGCCATCATCCTGACCCATCGCGTGGCGGCCGGTCAGGGGCCCACTGATGAGGCGCGCACGTTCGCCGAGGTACGGTCCTACGCCCTCGATGCGGCGAATTACGCCAGCGGATTCGGGTATTATTCGTGGAACGAAATGGTCGATACGCACATCGCCCCCAACTATCCGGAAACCACCGTGCCGGATGTGGTGGCACACTGGAGCGTCACCATGGATGAAAGCTTCTGGATGACGGCGCGCGTGGCCCGGTTGAACCAAGCCTACCGCGAGGCGTTACGACAATTGCACGAATAGGGCCATCCACATGGCCTGCGCCGGAGGACGGCATACGGCAGCCTCCGGCGCATTAGACATTTCATGCCCTCAATGACGATAATATCGGCTCCAAAATCATCCTCAACACGTAGATTCAAAAACGGAAGAGTTCCCTATGCTTACCCGAGGTTTCAAACTGCCGGACTATGCCAGTTCGTTGGGCATGCTTGCCTACTCATCGTGCAGCGTGGCGAC
>PWNM01000069.1 GCA_003557825.1 Candidatus Hydrogenedentota bacterium
AACGCCCAGGCCGTGCGCCAACGGATTGCGGATTCGCCCCGGCCCATCAACAACGTGAAGATGTACGGCGGGCTCACCCATGGGGGCAGCTATGCGGAAGGCCTTCGGCGGATGTGGCGCAATGCGTTGGGCGGTATGGCCTCGGCGCGGTTTCATCGGCCCGGCGAATGGACCGACGCGGGTCCGCCCTGGGGCGCGGGTCTGAGCGAAGATGCTCAAGCCTACATCCGCACAACACGATACATCATGGAGGAGGTCCTCGGCTGGCCCAATATCGAACCAGACCTGAGCTTCGCCGAGATCGTGGTCGATCCCAAAGGCCGGGTACGACTTGAAAAGACGCACCTCGTGTATACACGCGATGCCGATGGTACGGCCCGGTTCTACATGAACGGCGAACCGGTATCCGAGGCGACCATTGGGGGCGACTTGTCGTCGTGGGACGCGGGTATGCGGCTGGGTCTGGCGAGCGAGATGAACGGCGAACGCCCCTGGCAGGGCACCTTTCACGACGTGGCCATCTACAATCGCGCCCTGACGGCTGAGGAAGTAGCCGACCACAACGCCGCAGGCAGGCCGGAACACCTTGATGGCCTGCAAGCGCGGTATGCCTTCGACGAGGGCGACGGGACCGTCATCCACGACGGCTCCGGCCAAACGCCGGCCCTCGATCTACATATCGGCAACGCCGATGCGGTTGAGTGGGTTGATGGCGGCCTTGATGTGCGCAATTCCACAATCATTGCCACGGACGGTCCAGCGGAACGGCTCACGGCGGCCATGCAGGACAGCAATGCCTTTACTCTCGAGGCGTGGATCACCCCCGCTACGCTGGAACAATCCGGCCCGGCACGGATTGTGACCGTGTCGCAGGACAATTCGCACCGGAACGCCACCCTCGGGCAAATGGACAACCTGTATCAGGTACGGCTCCGTACCACGGTAACTTCGGGCAACGGTCTACCCGGCCTTGAAACGGGCGTCGCGGCCGATGGTTCCATTGGCGCGGCCCGTTCGACAGACGGCAATCGCGCCGCAATTTTCGTCACTCACGGCATGTTGCTGAACGTCGACGCGGATGCCCTCGAATCGGACCTTGAAGCGGAATGGTTCGACCCTCGCACGGCCGACTGGCACGATGCCATCCCCACCGCCGACGGGTATTACCAACCGCCGTCATCCGAGGATTGGGTGCTGATCCTGCGATAGGTTTCTTCTGAGAGCACAGGGCGAAGGTGAGGTTTTTCAGGAAACCTTTCCTTCGCCTTTTGGTATATACCCTGGAAGCCTGGACTCGGAGGACCCATGGGGGTCGGAGGGATGCTATTTGGAGGAGAACCAACCTATGCATACAAAAACTGTTACGGCTATGTTTCTTTCGACCCTACTTATCGCAACGCTTGTCGCCGGAATGGCCCCGGCCGATGACGCCGGCCGGATTCGGCCATACGAAGGGAACCCCTATTTCTGGCAATACAAGGGCGAGCCGGTATTGCCTTTGGGCGGGAGCTGGCAAGATAACTTGTTCAATCACCCGGACGGATTGGAGGAGCATCTGGACTTGCTCGTCTCGGTAGGGGGAAACTATGTGCGCAACGTAATGAGCCACCGAAATGAAGGCAACGTTTTCGCCTACGCCCAAAATGCCGATGGGTTGTATGACTTGGACACGTTCAATGACGAGTATTGGCGGCGCTTTGCGCATTTCCTCGACCTCACTTACGAGCGGGACATCATTGTCCAAATCGAAATCTGGGCCACATGGGACCTTTATGTGGACCATCAGTCCCTGGGCGGCTGGTCCAAGCAACCCTTTAACCCGGCCAACACGGTTACGTACACGTCTGAGGAGTCGGGCCTGCCCACCGTGATCGATATTTCACCCGGAGCCAACCCAACGGACCATCCCTTTTTCCATACCGTACCGGCATTGGACAACAACGAGCTGGTGCTCCGGTATCAGACCGCGTTTGTGGACAAGATCCTCTCCTATGCCCTCGACTACCCCCATGTGCTCTATTGCATGAACAACGAAACGGGCGAGCGCGTCGAGTGGAGCGATTTTTGGGCGCAGTATGTTCGCGACCGGGCGGCTGAGGCAGGGAAACTGGTTGAGACGGCGGAGATGCGTCGAAACTCGAACATCACCGCCTCCGATCACCGCCATATGATGGATGCCCCCGAGCTCTATACCTTTCTCGACATCTCCCAAAACAATGCCCTGCGGGGGGTAACCCATCGGAATCGCATCCAGCAGGTGCGGTCCATGATTGCCGATCATCCACGACCCCTGAACAACACCAAGATCTACGGGTTCGATCCCGATACCAACGTGCCCATTCGGCGGTGGTGGCAAAATGTCCTCGGCGGTTGCGCTTCGGTCCGGTTCCATCGCCCCCATCCCCTCGAAAGTCCCGATGACCACGAAAGACACACCTCGGTAGGCCTCGGGCTGAGTCCCCTCGCACAGGAACAAATTCGCAGCACCCGAGTGGTGATGGATGCAATTGGGTGGCCGGATATCGAACCCGATCTGAGCTTCGTTTCCCTGGCGACGGATCCGTCCTATGCCGTGACCACCGACAAGACCCACCTGGTCTACACCCGCGCCCAAGACGGCACGGCGCGCCTGTATATGAACGGCGAAGCGGTCGAACAAGGAACCATCGGCGGTGACCTTGCTTCGTGGAATGCCGGCATGCGGTTGGCCTTGGCGAGTGAAC
This sequence comes from Candidatus Hydrogenedentota bacterium, assembly GCA_003557825.1. Classification (GTDB taxonomy): domain Bacteria; phylum Hydrogenedentota; class Hydrogenedentia; order Hydrogenedentales; family SLHB01; genus PWNM01. The sequence continues at coordinate 2,724 of PWNM01000069.1, forward strand.
TGACGGGCGAACGTCCTTGGCTCGGCGTGTTTCACGACATAGCCGTCTATGATCGCGCACTGACGGCGGAGGAAGTGGCCGCTCATACCGCGGCAGGGGCGCCTGAACAGCAGGACGGCCTGCAGGCGCGGTATGCATTCGATGAAGGCGACGGAACAATCATCCGCGACATTTCAGGGATAACTCCCGCCCTCGATCTCCGCATCCAGGATCCCGATGCCGTCGCGTGGACCGATGACGGCCTTGATGTCCGCAGAATGGTTCTCATTGCTACCCCGGATCCGGCGGAGCGACTCACAGAGGCAATGCAGGCGAGCAACGCCTTCACCATGGAGGCGTGGATTACCCCCGCAAATACCCATCAAGCCGGTCCTGCGCGTATTGTAACCTTGTCGCACGATACCGCCCGGCGCAACTTTACCCTGGGCCAACTAGATAGCCACTACCAGATGCGCTTTCGCACGACCGAGACCGATGTAAATGGATTGCCGGGCCTGGGTCGCGATAACGAAGACGTTGTGACCATTGCCGCGGCTCGGTCTGTTGACAACGATCGCGCCGCCGTGTTCATCCCACAGGGTACCGGCGTACGGATTGCAGTCGAAAAATTCACGGGAGATCCCCAAGTCGAATGGGTCGACCCGCGCACGGCTGATTGGCACGATGCCGCCGCCGATGCGGATGGGTTTTTCCAACCGCCCTCGCAAGAGGACTGGGTGCTTGTGTTACGATAGGGCGGCAATGGAAAGATTGGAGAACCAATAGGAGATAGCTGGGATGCGACTTCGAATAGCATTCGCCATCGTGGCATTGATGTGGGGAGGACTCGCCATGTGCGCACAGGAAATGGAAACTCAAATCGAACTACCCGGTGATCCGGCGCCCATAGCTGATTTTGTCGGCTTCGGCGCGCAGTGGAACGCGGGAGGGTATGTGGCCTTTGACGTGACGGATGACGAGTTTCAGGTATTGGCCGATCGCGTCCGCTGGATGCGTCTGCCCATGGCCCGCGTCATGGTGCTTTCGCGATGGTGCTATTTCGATGACGAGGGCTACAATTGGGATACGCCCGAGATGCAAGCCCTCTATCGCCTGCTTGATGTCTGCGAAGAGTTGGGTACCACCGTACTGCTTACCGATTGGGGTGGGGAAAAGGAATGGACCACTGCGCCGGGCATCGAGGGCGTTGACGACCCGCTCTACGCCGAGGTCATCGGAACCTATCTCGACCACCTGATCAATGAAAAAGGCTACTCCTGTATCGAGTATTTCATCGTCACCAACGAGCCCAACTGGGAAGTGGGCGATTTCGACCGGTGGAAGACCGGTTTCCTTAACGTGGTCAACGAATTGCGTCAGCGGGGACTCGATGAGCAGGTAGAGCTTGTCGGTTCGGGCACGTCACAGCAGGTTCGATTGACCCCGGCGGAGGACGGAACCTTCGATATCGAGCCGTGGCATGTGAAGGCTGTGGAACAACTGCATGAGCATATCGAAATGTACAGCATCCACCGCTATGCCGAACGCGACCGGGTCCGCGAGGGCAGCTTCGAGGACTTTTGGCGAGCCCAGTGGGACTACAGTCGCGAGCATGATCCCGAGGGCGCAACGAAATTGCATGTGGTGGGCGAAGCGGGCATGAACGACGATGCCCAGCATCCCTATGGCTCGCCCTACATCAACGATTACGGCTATGGCGTGTTTATGGCCGAGTATGCCGTACAAGCGGCCCGTGCAGGCAGCGACGGCGTGTCGGCATGGATGCTCGACGACAACTCCCACCCCGGCTTCTTCTGGGGCCTGTGGTCCAACAAAGAAGAAGGCATGGAGTTGCGCCCGTGGTTCTACACCTGGGCGCTCCTGTCGCGTTATTTCCCCGGCGGCGCCACGGTATACATGCCGGAACAACCGCAGGATATTCGCCTTTTGGCCGCGGAAACCGACGACGGTTGGACTATCTGCCTCATCAACCGACGCGACGCCGCTGCCACGGTGACGCTGCAACTCCCAAGCGAAGCCGCAGGTACCTTCCGTGAATACCGCTACGCCGAAGACCAACAGGCCACGGATGACCAGGGCTTCCCGGTTCCGGTAGGCGAACACGACACGGAAGGCGCCCTAACCGTTGAGATACCCAGCGAAGCCGTTGTAGTGCTGACGTCGCTTATGTAATGTGGGCGGGGGCCATTACGGCCGCGTGATGGTCCCGTCCGGCAATCGGGCGACGGTCCATTCGGTGATTTTTTCGTCACACGGGTATTGTGCTGCGAGGGCCTCATCGATATCGATGCCCAGACCCGGCCCATCGTTTGGAGTCACATAGCCCGCGCTAACCTGGGGCACGCCAGAGAACATCTCTTCCTCGGTTTCGCTTCGGAATGACCATTCCTGGATACCGAAATTGTGCAAATGAATTCCCATGTGCACGTTCGCTGCCATGCCCACGGGCGATACGTCGCCGGGACCGTGGAAGGCCGTGCGGACGCCGAAGCTGTCGCAGAGGTGGGCCAGTTTGAGACAGGGCGTGATACCGCCAATATCGGACGGATGGACCCGGATAAAGTCGATGAGCCGTTTTGACACCAGCGACTGGCTTTCGTTGGGATGGACAAACAACTCGCCCATGGCCAGCGCCGTGGCGCATTGGGTCCGCACCGTTTCGAACCACGGGAGGTCTTCCGGCGCGAAGAGATCCTCGAGAAAAAACAGCCGCATGGGTTCGAGGGCTTTTGCCAACCACACGCCGTCGATTGGATTCAGCCGTTCGTGGACGTCGTAGAGCAACTCGGCATCGGGCGGCAGCTCTTCACGTAGATGGGC
>PWNM01000485.1 GCA_003557825.1 Candidatus Hydrogenedentota bacterium
CCAAGATTACCGGCTTCGTGGCTTGACCTATGACGCCAATGACGAAGCGACACAGTTTCTGAGCTTTGTAGTGGCCAGCGTTCGGTGCACCGACGGCCATACAGGCGATGTGGTGTGGGAAGAACGGGCCATGACGGGCGAAACCACCTATTACACCCAGGCTGCGGGCCAATCATCCGACCGATTGCGGGGCAATCTCGAGATGTATTTGCCGGCAGTACGTTCCTTCTCCACTGAGGAGGAGAACCGAAGCGCTTCGGAGGCCCTTGCTCAATTGGCAATGGACATCTTCTTTCGAACCATCGAGCCTTGGTGATGGCGACCACCCTTACAGCGCCCCAGTTCCTCAATAAGGAATCCCTCGACCATCCCGAGCCGGTGTATTTATTCTGTCCGGGCAAAGGGGGGCGCTCGAAACAGGCGGTCTTTGAATCCGTATTGGCCGACCGCGCTGTCGAACGGATCATTCAACAACACGTGGATCCTTCGCTCAAGGATATGTGTTGTACCACTTTCTACGCCGACGAAACCGCCGCCGAGGAGGTCGTGCAAACGGCGATGACGTTTCCGTTTCTGGCAGAACGACGGGTGGTGGTGGTACGCAACGCAGACGCCTACGAATCGGAATCTGCCGGTAAGGCCTTACATCGTTATCTCGAGGAGCCGGCCGAGAGTACGATTCTCGTGCTTGTCGCGCCCAAGATCGACCGCCGCCAAAAATTTTACAAGGCATGCACCAAAGCCGCAACCATCGTCGAATGCGGCGGATTGCGCGAGGACGAAGTGAAGATCTGGGCTCGTAAGGAAATCGAGGCCAGAGGGAAGGGTATCACCATCGAAGCCCTCCGCGAGCTGATCGACCGAACCGGCCTGCGCCTGAGTGACGTATCCAACGCCATTACGTTGCTGTGCAATTACCTGGGCGAGCGCGAGGAGATCACGGCCAAAGACGTGGCCGCTGCCTGTGCGGATGTGCACGAGGAGGAGATCTGGACGCTCACCGATGCCATCGCCACTTCGGATACGACCAAGGCGCTCGAAACATTGCGCGAATTAATCGAGCCAAACAAGAACGAGTTCATGATTCTTGGCACCATCAACTGGCTGCTTAAAAGCGCTTATGGCGTCGCAGCGGGAGGCGAAGCCGGCGCCAAGGTGAACCCCTATAACGCAAAGAAGGTCAAGCCACTGGCCGACAAGCTCGGTTACGCCAAATTCCGGGATGCCTTCAATCTGATTCTCGACACCGACATTATGTTTCGATCCACCGGCGTCGATCGCGGCCTCGCCCTTGAACTGCTCGTCGTCAAGCTCGCCGCGCCCCAACCCAAGCGACGATAACTTTCCCCATTTATTGACCATGGATGGGAAATCGTGTTCCGAAACGTTATTTCGGGGCACAGTTGACACATCACGCATCATCCTTTCGGAGGAACGCCCATGATCGCCGCGGCATGTTGTACGATTTTACTAGCCCTATCTGCTGCACAACCGCCCATTGTCCTGGAGGGTTCTCCACCGCCACAGGAAGGTCAATTTGGGGAAATCGGCCTACGCATCTCGGCTCCATGGATGAAGGGATACCTCGAACTACGTATTCCAGAAACCGTCCAATCATCGATGGGCTTGCACTTTATCGACCATGACCGCTCGGACATGCAACCCCTTTCCATGATTGAGCCCTTTCCCATATGGCGCATTGATTCGAAAACGGGTATCGCATCCTATACTGCAATAACCGATGAGGGTATCGTCTTTTCGGCCCATGCCATACCAAAAGACCAGCATGTGGCTATCGAGTTCCGCATTCGAAACCAGTCGGAAGAGCGAATTGAGCATGTGAACTGCCAGATGTGCTTGGTCCTGAACCATGCTCCGAAATTCGGTGACCGACATAATCTGGACCAATACCGGACGTGGATCGATGCAAAATGGACCTGCCTATCCAGCACCACGCCGACTCCAGAAGAAATCGGCCGAGTCCCCTGGATTCTGGTGCTGACCAAGGCGCTGGCGCCAAGTTACCAAGGGGCGAGGGAATGGTCTGATGGTTGGTGGGTGGTTGACCAGACCGCGGATCGCAATCTCCTTGCCCGCAGTACTTCCGATGGAGAGCATTTGATTGCCATCGCATGGGACGAAGAGGCATCGCATCTCATGACGAACACCAACATCCCCTGCATGCATGCGGGCCCCATCAAGAACGTGCCGCTGGAACCGGGCGGGGAAGAAATCTGGCGGGGTTCGGTGTATGTTTTAGAAAACAACGACCCAGAAACGCTGAAAGCCTTGCACGATGCCGATCGGAAAGCTTGGCAGTTGACCCGGAATTCAACGACCGACAGGACCGGCGGATGAAGCGACGAGAGTTTATCAAGAAAATTGGAGCGACAGGAGCTGCTATGGCCCTATATTCGAACGCCAATGCTGGCACAAAGGCCGTTCCCATACCCCAAATAACACTCGGGAAAACTAACCTCAAGGTTCCGATCATCGGACTGGGCACGGGACCCGGAGGTATGGGGTTAAACGATGGCAAAGCCGAAGCGCTCTACCACAGTGCCATCGACGCGGGGGTTACTTTTCTCGACACGGCTCCGGTGTATGGACGCGCCCATCAGCAGCTCGCAAACGTTTTACGCGAGCGGCGATCGGAGGTAACGGTGGCCACCAAGTGCGGAGCTCACTCGGGTCAGAGGTTTCTTGATATCCTTGAGGACTGTCTGCAAGCATTGCAGGTTGAGCAGGTGGATGTGGCGTATATTCACTCCATCGGGGACATCGAGCCGGAGAACGTATACCGAAAAGGCGGCGTGCTTGAGGGGTTATATGAAGCACGCAATCGCGGCTGGACTCGGTTTGTGGGTTTTACGGCCCACAATCGGCCCCAGCGGTCGGTGCAAGCCCTTCAGGAGGGCCAGTTCGATATCATCATGGTTCCCGTTAATTTCGCGGACTACCATATCTACGGATTCGAGCGGGACGTGATTCCCTTTGCTGCTGCATCGGATGTCGGCATCATCGCCATGAAGGTTTTTGGCGGAGCCCCCCACATGGATTACTCCTCTCCCACGCCGTCGTTCATGGGCGTCTCGGGCGAATACGACCATGAACTGGCCTTACGGTACAGCCTGTCGATTCCCGGCGTCGACATGGCCGTGATCGGCATGTACAATGCCGAGGAACTCGCGGCCAACATCGCCTGGATACAACGTAACCGTCCCCTCACGGAAACGGAACAGACCCGTTTGCTTTCCCAAGGCGAAGCTCTTGCCCGCCAGTGGGGCGCCCATTACGGACCCGTCGAATAACCATCCTATTGCTGTCCCATGAGAGAGATTTGGCGCGCCATCAAGCAGAGTCAAGACGGTGATAAACAGATCCTTTGAAATCGCCGAAATCGCCCTCTATGATGATGGACGGGCCACCCCAATGCACACAGGGGCAATCTCAAAGGATATTGGGGCTGTATAACCCAGGGATGCCTATGCCCAATACGATGCTTCAAACCAACAGCTGAGGAGAGAGGGCTACGATGACTTCACGGGAACGAGTAGAACGGACCATCAACTTTGAGAAACCGGACCGGGTACCGTTCAATTTTTGGATGGACCGCCGCAGAATGGCGGAACTGGATGCGAAATATGGGCACGATTTTCGGCTGACCCACTATGGTACCGATGTCATTGAAAGCTATGCTGTGTTTCCCAAGTTTCCAAGCGCGGAATACCGGGAAGAAGCCGGTACCAACTGGATGGTCAAGGAGCTGTTCGACGACTGGTCCGAAGCGCCTGATATTCCCATGCCCGATCCGCTTGATCCGGACATCTACGTGCAGTTGGATGCCCATGTTCGGGACTATCCTGACAAGGCGATCATCGTAAATTCGCCGGGCGTACTAACCATCATCGAGATGATGCGTACCCAAGAAAGCCTCTATGTCGACATTTGCATGTATCCGGAGGAGGTGAAGGCCTTCTTTGATCGCATCTCCGATGTGATGGCCCGCGCAGCCGAGGAGGCTTTGCGCCGTGATGTCACCGCGCTATACGTCCAAGATGACATTGCGTTCAAGAACGGATTGCTCCTTTCCGAAGAGCAGCTACGCGAATTCGTTGTCCCCCATTGGCAAAAGGTTATCGACGTAGCCCGCGAACGTGATCTGCCGGTGTTTTTCCATTCGGATGGCAATGTGACGGACGCCTGGGACCTTTTCTGCCATGATCTCGACGTACGTATGCTCAATCCGCTCCAACCTGAGCTGCAAGACATAGGCGAGTTCAAACGCCGGTATCACGGCAAAATGGGATGCTACGGCGGTCTGCAGACCAGCGCCATTCACATGCTTTCCCCAGATGAGCTCCGCGCCCATGTCTTCGATATATTCGGTAAACTGGGCGAGGATGGCGGCCTCATCCTGTCATCCCACGACATTGATTATGCGGTTACCGAAGAACAACTGGATGCTATGGTCGGGGCCATTAAGGAATGCGTGTATTAGGCCTGATCTCTCAGTATGGACCAACGGCCGTTTGCGATTGGATACCGGATCTGCCAATATGAACCCGCTTCGGACAGGGACGGGCAATGGCGCCCGTGCTGAAGCGTAACGAACCATATTAACAAGCAGAAATTCCGGGTAGGTAGCAGCGTCGCCGTGGAGACGCAACATCACCAGATGCGGCGATAGAACCACCTGGAAAACGGAGAAAGGATCTACGAATGACATGGCGTGTTTTTTGGATCGGTATATTGGCCCTCGGCATAGCCGGAACGACGATGGGAACGGCGCTCGCCGAAGATGCCCCCGAGCCCATTCAATTGTTTGATGGCGAATCTCTGGATGGTTGGGCGATTCATCATGTCGGCGAGGATGAGGAAGTCGATCTGTGGATAGTTGAAGACGGTGTTCTCCGAACCAAGGGCGAACCTTTCGGATACATCCATACAACGGAAAGCTTCGAGAGTTTCAACTTGACAGTCGAATGGCGGTGGCCCGAAGGTGTTGAACCCACCAATAGCGGCGTGCTGCTCCGGATTGCCGGGGAACCGGTCACCTTCCTCACTCGATGTGTCGAGGCCCAATTAATGCACGGCAATGTGGGTGATATTTGGGCGTTTTACGGAGCCACCGTCGAAGGCCCGGAAGACCGGTTTGTGGAAATCGAAGACCATGCGGCCTTGGGCGATTTCGTCGGCGTGCAGAAAATCACCGACGCCGAACGGGATCCGGGCGAGTGGAATACCTATGAAATTGCCCTCGACGGCGATCAACTGACCTTAGTGCTGAACGGCGAACTGGTAAACGAGGCGACGGGACTCGAGGTATTGGCCGGCCCCATTGGTTTTCAATCGGAAGGCGGTCCCATCGAGTTTCGCAAGATCGAACTGACGCCCATCCAAGAGTAGGGCGAATTGAACACCCGTAGTCGACCGATTTGGGGCTGCGAGCGACGGACTGAAGCTTTACCAAGCTTTCGCTCGCAGCCCCATTTATTGTCCGCGAAAGTTGCGGCTCAGATAC
>PWNM01000071.1 GCA_003557825.1 Candidatus Hydrogenedentota bacterium
TCTCCCGCCGCATCGTAACGCTGTTGATCCGTTGTGATGAGCAGCAGATTGGGCTGCCCTTCACGCATACCGTTATAGGCCATGGGGTCTCTCCTCCTTCGTGGATTATTCGATGCGTATAAGGCGGCGGCCTTCATGCACCTGGCCAAACATATCCGTCGAGCGAACGTGTATCGTATGGATTCCAATAACGGGAGCCACGGGCAGCATGGCGCGCCAAAGATGGGACGAATCACGAGGCGCGGGAATGGCTCGACTCAGCATATCCGGAACGGGTATGTCATGGTCATTAAGCGCTGCCCGAATGGCCTCTTCTTCGACCTTCAGGCGGGCATAATTGGGGTCCGGCGCATCGATCCGTTCCATGGTTATCCAGTCGTCCGTTTCGCCCAGCCGCATCTCGACCGTGTTCCGTTCCGAGCCGGCGAATACATTGGCCATGATGACCGTCTCGGCGGCTTTATCCCGGGTAACTGCGTTGGGCGCATAGACTGCGATCTGGAAATCCCGGGGGCGTCGTGCAGAGATGTACTCGAAACTATAGTCCGTCCCATCAAAGGTGAACACCGCGTGGCCGTTGGGCGCGCCGTCATACATGGTGGCGTGGGGAATGCCGTACTCATCGTGATGACCGGACCACCAGCCGCCACAGACCATGCCAGGGATCACCATATGCAAGGGTTCCTCGCCCGGCCAGCCGTTCTCCTCGTCGATAAAGAAATGCTGCAGCCGATGCCAATGTCCTGCGAGAACCAGCCGATTGGGAAACTCGCTCAGCAGTTCGTAGACATCCGCCCGCTCATCCGTACTCACGATCGGAATGTGCATGAGCAATACCACAAGCTGCTCACGGTCTAGCGTATCCAGGACATTCCGATAAAAGGCCAACTGCTCCTCTCCCAGTCGGCTTGTGTACCGATCTCCATGCCACCACACCGTGTTCAACGCGATAAACTGGACCGGACCATATTCGAATGCGTAATAGGGGGGTCCATAGACACGTTGAAACGTCTCCGTCGAGAGGGCGTTGTCCTCTGCGCAGAAGTTGATGTCGTGATTGCCGATTACGTTGTACCAGGGAATGCCAATCTGTCCAATGGCTCCGTTCAGGGGTTCGAACATGTCCAGGTCGTCGAACACGATATCGCCCAGAGTCACTCCAAAGGCCGCATCGGTTCCAATCAGGTCCGCCACCACATCATGGGCGATGTATTCAACCTCCGCGAGGTTCCGGGGTTGGGTATCGCCAAAGAAGATGGCATCGAAACGTTCCGGCTCTTCGCTTCGCACCAAGGGAAAGTCGATAGACTCGGGCAATGGCCCGGTTGGCTCCACCCCGGTAAAACGAAAATCCGGTGAACCTTCGGGCTTGTGAATGTAATGGAACTGCGGGAGCTGGTCGCCGTTCACCGGGGTCATCCAATCGCGGGGCTTTAGCACAAAGACGATCGTATCGTCATCCACAGGGATTTCGTAGCGGCCTTCATCGTCCGTGACGACCACCTCACGGCCATTTGAGACGCGGACGCCTGGAATGCCTTCTTCGCCTTCGTCCAAGACGCCGTTTTCGTTCGCATCGTGAAACACTACGCCCCGGGCCACTTCCTGCGCCTGTACCGGCATCAGGCATGCCAACAGGCATAGGGTAAATACAAAGAACCTCATCCAAGGAAATCGTTTCATCGTTCAATCCTCCCATTTACAGGCCTCTACTCCCAAACACCATGCCGTGCATGACCCATAGTATCGAAGTAGGCGTTTCATATGCGAATCCTCCTCCTGAAGGTGCGACCTCAATGCTGTTTTTCCTCAGGCAAAGATCCGGCATTCTTTAAGGCTATATATACCCACATTTCACATAATTTAACAATTTAAGCTAGCTTTATTGATATATACCGTCGCGAAGTTATTTTTTATCCTACAATAGGGGTTGACAAGGGATTCAATATGCGCTATGGTAGTTTCAGAATCGAAAGGGAGTGATGCCGTTGGTGGTTCCGGGGACGCTGACGACAAACCAAGAGGAGGGCTGCAAGCTACTTTCTAGTCAATGGAATACGGAAACTAGATACGGTTTTGGCACGTGAATCTAACCTAGGAGAAGGAGTCTAAGAAAATGACAAGTGCTAGCAAACAGCTTACCGTAGCTGCTATTGCGAGTGTAATTGCTTTGACATTCGCATTTGGGGCAGTTGCGCAACAGCAACTGTTCCTCGAAATCCCTCAACCGCCGGACGACGAGGACTTCATCTTCGACGGCGGCGGCCAGATTGGCGAAGAAGGCGAACCTTCAGCATTTCGATTTATGGATGGTACCGCCTACCTTGTATACCAAATGGATGTTTCTGATCTGACATTGCCCGCGCGGTTGCAGTTCAACACAATGAACCAGTTCTTGGTTCGTGTGTCCAATACACCCCCGGCGGAGACGGGCGACCGTGATGCCTACGATGATTGGACCGTTATTGCTGAAGAGACCGAAGAAGACTTCGGCGATAATTTCCAGACCATTACGTATGAATTCACAGAGGAGGACCTTGCAACGGGCGAGTTCTATCTGTGGGTTGGCGATAGTTTCCCGGATGACGGGTGGGGCGGCCAAGTTCGTGACGGGGTACGGATCTTTACGGAAACCCAGATAGAACCCGGTGGTCCGGTGTTTCTCATGATACATCCCATGAATGAAGGGGATGAACCCTACTTATATCATGATACCGGTACAACCGTAGCTGCAGCGGACAACCCCTTTGAGGCCCACCGATTCGCCGATGCCGGTAACTATTTCGTTTATGAGATGGACATTTCGGATCTGGAGCTGCCGGCGCATATGGTCTTTGATTCGGCCAATCAGTTCCTGATCCATGCATCCACCAGCTCCGATGGCCATGAAGATGCAGACGGCTGGATGCTTCTTGCTGAAGAGACCGAAGAAATTCAGGACGCTACAAACCGGACGGAGATTCGCTACGAATTCACGGAGGACGATGTAGCCGCCGGAACCTTCTATGTGCGAGTCGCCGACAGTTTCCCGGGGGATGGATGGGGCGGCCAAGTACGTGGTCCGCTGTTTATCGTCAATCCACAGTACTATATGGGCGAAGAGAAGGCTTGGTTTGCGCCATTGAGCAGTGCTCCGGATAGCGATCCTGCCGCAGGCGTAATCGATCCGGTATGGCAAGAAGCTGCTCCGATTCGGCTCAGCGATCGAATGGGCGAGGATGTGCCCGAGAGCGCCGAGGCACTGTCTGGCCAGTTCCAAATTGGCTATCATGGGGACAGTATCTTCTTGTTCTTCGTCATACAAGATGATGAAGGGTATGCCAATCCCGACGACGCCCCTTGGGACCGAGACAGCGTCGAGATCTATATGGATTTGGAGCGCCGTGCGGGTAGCTTGCTGGTAGGCTCGCAAGTTGAAAACTGGCGCACGTGGGGTGGACCGAGCCAAATGCGCTTTCAATATGACGGTGCGTCGCGTGGCTTTGGCGCTGCGGAAGGCAACATGACCGATGATGACAGCGAATTTGCCACCTTACGCGACGGAACGACCTCCTATTACGAGATCGAGCTCAAGGCGCCCGAAGGCCTGGATCTAACGCAGATCGAATCGTTTGGTTTCCTGGTGCAGGTCAATGATGTTAGCGACGGCGTAGTCGTGCATCCGCAGATAGCTTGGTGGGGTGGTCCCGAACAACCAGTAGGTGAATACAATCCGATGGTTGAACGGCCTCATGCTCAGTGGGCGACGTCGGTCGTGTGGTCCGAAGGCGGGTTTATAGCTCCCGATCCGGACACAAGCTACAGCGGCGACGGGCTCACCTATCAGGAGAAGGTTGACCTTGGACTGGATCCCTGGTCCGATGATACGAGTGGCGATGGTATCCCGGATGTATGGATCTTGGATTGGCCCACGGAATATGGCCTCGATGCGAGCGATCCGAACGTCGGCAATACGGTCATCGATCCCGAAACGGGTTTGACCTTGCGTCAGATCCATCGGGCCGGCGGGACCTCCGATCCGGCTACCTGGCCCGATCTCGAGGCATTGCCTCTGGCGACAGTCTGGGGTCTGATGGTCTTGGCGCTGCTACTTGCAGGCGCTGCCATGACGATCGTGCTCCGTAAACGGCAGACCCAATAACTCCGGTTCTGCTCCATTCATAGGATAACGCGACGCCGGCCGGAAGTTGCTTCCAGCCGGCGTCGTTATGTTTGTTTGGGTCCTTTGCGAGGATGCGTTAATCGTGTCGCCAGAACGTGGGCATGAACAACACCAAAATGCTAAAGAGCTCAAGTCGACCGAGTACCATGGACAATGTCAAAAACAATTTGCCGGGCGCGGGTATCACGGTGTAATTCATAGTAGCCCCCACGGCCTCAAGGCCCGGGCCGATGTTGTTGAGAGTGGCTGCTACCGAGGTCATGGCCGATTCAAAGGGCAATCCTAAAGCAGACATTACCACGCTTCCGAAGGCAAACCACGCCATCCAGATAACGAAGAAACCGAATATCGATTTTTGGATGCGCTCATCGATGACCTGATCGTTGATGCGGACCACACGAACGGTTTTGGGACGAAAGGTCAACTCGATTTGCCGATACGCCATCTTGGCGAGCACGATAATACGAACCACCTTCATGCCGCCGCCGGTGGACCCTGCGCTGCCTCCGATAAACATGAGCGCAACCAAAAGCATACGGGAGAAAGCCGGCCAGTGATCAAAATCAGCCGTACAATAGCCCGTGGTCGTCATAATCGATACGACCTGAAATGAGCCATAGCGCAATGCTTCGAACACCGTGTCATATACCGCCACCGACTCAGGCGTAGGCTCGACCACCCCTTCGACCCCCGCAAATCGCCCTTGCACGCCAAGCAGGTTCAACGCAACAAGGCACGAACCCAGAATGAGAAAAGCCATGTAGAACTTCCATTCAGTATCCCGAAATGGAGCCCACCAGTTTTTCCGAAGCAATGCAAAATACAGGGCGAAATTGGTCCCCGCGCAGATCATGAAGAAGAGAATGATGACCTCGACCAAGACGCTGTCGTATCCGGCAATACTGTCGGGATGAGGGGAAAATCCGCCGGTGGCCAGGGTACCGAAGGTATTACACAGCGCATTGTACAAGCTCATTCCCGCAAGCATCAGGGCAGCGGTCTGTACTAAGGTGAACCCAAAATAAATGGTGTACAGAATGGTGGCCGTCTGCCGGATACGCGGACGAAGGCCTTGCGGGTTGGGTCCGGGGGCTTCCGAACGGAAAAGCTGCTTCCCGCCGGCTCCGAGATAGGGCAACACGGCGATCACCAGCACGATAATGCCCATGCCGCCCAACCAGTGCGTAAAGGAACGCCAGAACATGATGCTCTTCGGCGTCGTATAGAACATTTCCGGGGTGAGCACGGTCGAGCCGGTGGTGGTGAATCCCGACATACTCTCGAACAGGGCATCCACCGGGCTCAACACCCCGCTAAAGATATAGGGCAATGCGCCAAGCACGGCAGCCAGCAACCATCCA
>PWNM01000068.1 GCA_003557825.1 Candidatus Hydrogenedentota bacterium
AACCATGGAACGGATCGATGCGCCGGACCCCAATTATGCCCGCCTGAAGGTCGAAGAAGAGGCCATTCGGGCAGCGCTTAATGAACATGATATAGCCATTCCGGATATGCTGGGTCGAGCCATTCCCGCGCCTCGTGATTCGTCCCATCTGTGGCGCGCCATGCTGCCCGTGGCGCCCGCTACCGGAACCCATACGATACACGTTCGCTCGACGGACATGTTCGGCCAGGTGCATGAAGGCCGCCGCATTATCCGCATCGAATAACCCACGAAGGAGGAGAGACCTCATGGCCTATGCCGGCATGCGTGAAGGGCAGCCCAGCCTGCTGCTCATCACAACGGACCAACAGCGCTACGATGCGGCGGGAGATGCTGCGCCGTCGTTCTTGCGAACCCCTCATTTTAATCAACTCTGCCGCGAAGGCATACGCTTTCCCAATGCCCGCGCCGATTGCCCCATCTGCGTGCCTGCCCGTGTGGGCATCATGACGGGCAAAACGGTCTTTGGCCATGGCATGGACACGAATGGCCCGACCAGCAGCGTGATGGGGCGAGACGATACATTGCCGGCGATGTTGCGCGAACAAGGGTATCAGACGGCGGCCATCGGAAAAATGCACTTTGGTCCCATGCGGGCACGCCATGGTTTCGACGAGATGCTTCTGCCCGATGATTACTATCGGTGGATGGAGCAATCGGGCTATCCGACCAAACCGATGCGCCACGGACTCGGGCAAAACGAGCTTTACCCGGGTATGGCCACGGTTCCCGAGGCCTTGACTCTTACGAACTGGACTGCCGAGCAATGCGTTTCGTACATTCGCGACCGACGCGATCCGAATTTGCCGTTTTTCCTGTGGTGTTCGTTTAGCAAGCCCCATCCGCCCCTTGATCCGCCGGAGCCCTACTACTCGATGTATCGTAATGCGCCTATCCCCGAACCGATCTTTGGGGATTGGAGCGAAGATCCACGATGTCCCATTCCATTCCAACGTCACCGCGAGTCATGGAGTTGCGATATCATCCCGCCGGAGATCATCCGCGAAGCTCGCGCGGCGTATTACGGGCTCATTACGCAAATTGACTACAACGTGGGGCGCGTGTTGGCTGCGTTGCAGGATGACCATCTGCTGCAGGACACGCTCATCATCTACACTTCCGATCATGGGGAGTTCCTGGGCGATCATCATTCCGGTGGCAAATTCACGTTTCACGAGGCTTCGGCGCGGGTTCCCTTTGTCGTTCGATTGCCCCGGAGTTGGGAAGATCGTCGGCATGGTTCTGAGTCTGATGCCCTTGCAACCCACGCGGATATTTTGCCCACGTTTCTCGCAGCGGCGGGAGGCACGCCGGGGGCGGCCATTGAAGGTCGCGATTTGATTGCCTGTGCCCGAACCGGGGAGGCTCCACGCGAATTCCTGGAAGCTACCGCCATGGACGGCCTTTATTTTGGCATCACCGATGGCCAGTGGAAGTACGTCTATTACCCGGAAGGGGGTTCGGAGCAGTTTTTTGACCTGCGCAATGATCCCCTCGAGTTGCGAGACTTGGCGCTTCATGGAGAAGAACAAGAGCCCATGGCGGCTTTGCGCGTGGAGATGATCCGCCGACATGAAGCGCGGGGTTCAAACTGCGTAAAGGACGGTCAGTTGGTCCGTGTGGCTCCGCGGGGCGACTCCGTGGCCGACCGGCGCAACCTGGCTTGGCCAGGATGGCATACGGAGCATTGCGGCATCGATGTATGTCATTAGCTTGGACGGTTATGGAGAGTAAAAGTTGTACACGCCGGCGTCAAGGTGGTCATAGGTAAGACCGAATGATTCGTATAGCGCCGATTCCGGGTCATTTCCGGCGGCCAGCAAATCGAGCATACGAACCACGTGCCGTTGCCCGTGCCGAGTCCATAGGTAGCGCACGGCGGCATGGGCCTGGAGATAGGCGAGGCGAAGCGCGTCTTTGTCCTCTGCAATTTCCGGTTGGAGAAGTTGATGCTCAGACAGTTCGGATATGTAGAAATGGGCCCCTTCAGAAAATGCCGTTTCGAGAATGGCTATATCGGGACCAGTGAGCTCGGTGGACAGGGTTTCGGCGAGCCCTTCGTTGAGCCACCAGGGGACGTTGTCGCCGATATGATGGCGTAGCACGACATGGACATATTCATGGTATAGCCGTCGACGCAACTCCGCCGGGTTCAGTACCACCCCTGCTTGATCGATGATGGGCAAGCGGATGGTTCCGTCATACACCGCGCCGATATGCTCGCCCAAGAGGGTGGCTTCCGAGAAGTCCTCGGCGGTGTAGGCTTTGACCTGAATGGGTCCCGGAGGATAAATGCCGCCGACTTGCCTGCCGATTTCGCGATAGGCTTGTTCCAGGATGGTCAGCGCTCGGTTTATATCCCCGCCGGTAGTTCCCGGAGCATAGGTGACCTCGAAGTTCCGCGATTGTCGGCGCCCATAATTGCGTTCCACGGCGGCTTCTCGATCCGCCTTTTCCATCTTTTCCCGAAGACCCGGCCGATTCGGTTCGACGGTGGCCACGTATTCCCATTGGGCCAGCGCCGCTAGCAGATCGTTGTCTCGATAGTACGCATCACCAAGCAGTTCGTGGGCATCCAAATTCTCGGGCGCCAGGTCCAGCGATTCCTCTAACCGGAAAATGGCATCGCTGACCAAGCCGAGGCGCAGATAACACGAACCCAGTTGGATAAGGGGAAGCGGATTCTCCGGGTCAACACTAATGGCGTATTCAAGCAGTTGGGCCGCGCCGCTGAAATCGCCGCCTTTGGCAAGTTCGTTCGCCAATGCCTGGGACGCATTGCACAGATTACGTCGAACGGTTGGATGGGTGGGTTCAACGTCGTAGGCTTGCCGGAAATAGTCGACCGCTGCTTCGAAATCGCCTGCACGGTAGTGTTCCGCGCCTCGTGCATTGAAATCTGCAGCGGTAACCGCTTGTTCCGCGACGGCGCCGGCGCTCATCACGCCGACGAGAACCCATAATACGGCAATCGAACTCCGCATCAACTTGCTCATCGATTTAACCATTCCTTTCCGGTTTGACGGCAATGGCCTCTATCTCAACCTGGAGGTCCAACGGCAACGCTCCGACTTGAATGCACGTTCGCGCCGGCGGATCAATTGTAAAATATTCGCCATAGATGGCGTTGAACTCTTTGAACCGCGCCATGTCCGCCAGATAGATGGTGGTCTTGACCACATGCCCAAGGCCGGAACCGGCTTCCTCCAAAATGGTCTTCAAGTTATCCAGGGCGGTGCGGGCTTCCTCCTCAAACGAACCAGTTCGCGGACCGGAACCATCGGGCGCCAGGGCGATTTGCCCTGAAACGAACAGGAACCCATTTGCGATGACGCAATGGGAATAGGGCCCAACCGCCGGTGGACCCGAGGGGGCATTGAAACAGTGCTTGTCCAATGATGCAATCCTTCTACCTAGCTGCCTCAACTATAAGGAAAAGTACCATACTTCACCGTTCGCGTCAACAATTCAACGAGTCAAAATGAATCCCCAACGGACCGGAAAAGCTGGAAAGATTGATGTGGCGTGCCCTTTCTGGTTTGCTTTCATGCATCCGACTGCTTTTAAATATGCATGCGATAGGCATCGACCTACTGAAACGGATGAAAGGAACAGCCAACATGAGTGGTTTCCCGCGCACTACGATAGAGAACCTGTCCGTATCTCGTTTGATGATGGGCACGAACTGGTTCATGGGGTATTCCCACACCAGCAAGGCGAAGGATAGGTTGATCCTCGATACCATGCCGGCAGAACGTATCGCCGATACGATGGTCGCCTTCATGAACCATGGCGTGGATACCCTATATGGAATGTCCCCCGATCCAAAAATCGTCGAAGCCGTTGAACGAGCCCAGGATCGCGCCGGGAAACGCTGTATTATCATCTCGATTCCGACGCTGCCCCTTGATGATCCCATCCAATGCCGCGGCGAGGCCGAACGCATATTGGATGAATACGCCGCCATCGGTACGGACATTTGCATGCCCCATCAATGCACTACCGATGCCTTTGTCAATCGTCGGACGCAACGTTTGGACGGGATCGAAGTCTATCTCCAGATGATTCGCGATCGAAACATGCTGCCCGGTCTGTCCACCCATATGCCCGAGACTCCCATCTACGCGGACGCATCGGGACTCGATGTTGCCACCTACATTCAGATTTACAATGCCGCAGGATTCCTGATGCAAATTGAGATTGACTGGGTGCAGCGGATGATCTGGAACGCAAAGAAACCGGTGATCACCATCAAGCCGCTGGCAGCCGGCAAGCTTCCGCCATTGGTCGGCCTTGCTTTTTCGTGGAGCACGTTGCGAGATATCGACATGGTCTGCATCGGAACAAGCAGCCCCGATGAGGCGGAGGAGGCCGTTGAAATATCGATGTCTATCTTCGAGCGACGCGTACCCGATATGGACCTCCAGGAGACCCGTAGCAAGGCATCAATGCGGTAGATTGCAGCACGCAAGGTTGCACTTACATGACGGGTCTTGCCATACTTCGGCCTTTCCTGGAAGGAACTGGCTGAGCATGTACGTTTTCCACCACGATGAGGAGGAGATATGACCAATCGGGAACGGGCATTGGCCGTTCTGCGCTACCAATCCTATGACCGTTTGCCGGTCGTCCATTTTGGTTTTTGGAATGAAACCCTGGAGAAATGGGCAAACGAGGGACATTTGACGCAGGACGAAGCCCGGAATTGGGCCGACGGAACCCCCACCGACGCGATCATCAGCGAAAAGCTCGGATTTGATTTCAACTATTACTCGTGTTTCCATCCGGATGCCTTCCTTCGTCCGGGGTTTGAGCGCAGAGTCGTCGAGGAGCTTCCCGACGGTTCGCGCAAAGTTCACAATCATTACGGTGTTATCGAACTGGAACGTCCCGGAGCGGGCTCGATTCCCGCTGAGATCGATCATCTGCTCAAAGCTCGGCCCGATTGGGAAGAGCATTACAAGCATCGGCTGCAATACTGCGACGAGCGGGTTACCAAGGCCCATGTACGCGTCAATGACAAGATGGTACCCTGGGATGAAGGCGGCCTCGAGTTTCTCCAAAAAAATGAGCGGGATTATCTTTACGGAATTCATTGCGGCAGTTTGTTCGGAACCATTCGCAATGTCCTTGGGGTAACAGGCGCCAGCTACATGTTCGCTGAAGACGATGCCCTCTACACCGAGATCATTGATACCGTGGGCGAACTGTGTTTTCGATGCGTCAAGAAAGCCCTTGAGAGTGGCGCCAAATTTGACTTCGCCCATTTTTGGGAAGACATTTGCTTCAAGAACGGACCGCTGGTCATCCCCTCCGTGTTTGAAGAAAAGGTCGGCCCCCATTACAAACGGATCACCGATCTGGTCGGCTCCTATGACATCGATATCGTCTCCCTGGACTGCGACGGGTGTATCGACGCCCTGGTTCCCATATGGCTCGAGAACGGCGTGAACACCATGTTTCCCATCGGGGTGGGT
>PWNM01000126.1 GCA_003557825.1 Candidatus Hydrogenedentota bacterium
ACAAGGGCTGGGCCAACACTCGGGTCTTTTTCGGGGCGCAGGATAAAGGCAGCAGGTGAGTAGTCAAGGTAATGCAACTGGCCATCTACGACGGCATACCCCTTGAGCCGATATAGGATATCCTCTAGGTTGTCAAGGGCGGATTTCAAAGCATTCCGATCCAGCTCCAGCGGTTCAACGCTAAACCGCGCATAATTGGGATCGACGCATTTGGCATAGTTGCCATCCAAGCCCCGTTCTTCCCTGGAGGGGAACAGATCAAGCTGGACATCGCAATAAGTGGAACGTATTATCCTCGCATCGGGCTGGATAGCCCGTATACCTTCTTCGGTCTGTACGATCACGGATTCGTCGAACAGATCCGTTTTGTTCAAAATGACCGTATCGCTGGATTCGACCTGATCGGCAATGTTTGGCAAGGTCTGCAATAGGGTTGGGAAGGTCCCCGGATCGACCACGGCGATAATGGCGGACAGTTTGTACAACCTATCGAGATTGGTGTCGTGGATCATCCGCTCGATGACCTTTGGATTGGCAATGCCGCTGGCCTCGATGACAACCCCCTCCATTGCGCCGTTCTCCGGAGGAAACCGCTCCGGTAGATCCGTTAACGCCTTAATAAACTCAGACACGAGACAGGTACAGAAAATACTGCCCCCCGGGAGGGCGACGACATCACCCTCCCGGGCTTGAATCAACTGGCCATCAATATCTACTGAGGAAAACTCATTGACAAGATACGCAAGCCTCTGGTCCTGATGCGTTTCTACAATTCGGCGCAAAAGGGTGGTTTTACCACTGCCAAGGAAGCCTGTGACCAACGTTATCGGGATCATTTACCACCCTTTTGGCGATACCTGTCCTCAATGGCCTTCACAATGGTGTCACCATCGGGAATGGTCGATAAGAAGGTTGGTTGGCCATCGATGCATATGGTCGGCACGTTCTTAACATCCAGGCGACACATGTAGCCAATGCCTTCACGGCTCTTGATCTTATGCTCGCGAACGTCTACCTTTGCATTTGCACGCTCAGCCGCTTTAATGGCAGCATCGACCATATACAAGCACGGCGCACAGGCAGCGGAATCCAGGGTAATCACGTCGATAATAACCGTCTCTTCCTTCGTGTAATCGGGCAACTTGATGTCGTCAAAGGAATCCATCTGGGTAGCCTGGGCCGATGTGCGCGCCACAGTGCGTTGATAATCGTCATGAACCATATTGGCCACTGCTTGCAGGTTTTCCTCAGGCGTCCCATAGGGAAGATCACACCCAGGCGCCAAGATAAAACCTTTTGTTCCGCCCCGGTCAATACAACGAATCGCGTCTAGCATGGCATCGGTCTCTTTGCCCAACAACAGCACCGTGGTCAGCTTCATGTTGCCGCCGAAGGATTTGTTGTATTTGACAGCCAGGCTTCGCAGCAGGTTGAGAGGTATGTTTTCGTCAATGGACATATTGTCACATGCAGTTCGGCACATGACCTCAAGATTGCGAGTGGCATCGCCACACACGAACAACGACGAGAAGGCATCTTGTTGCCGGATTTGCGAGAAAATCTCGTTAAGATAGGGCGCTACGAACTCATTGAAGTGCTCCGGCGAAATCTGGCTCGTCATCGGGTCGACTACGGCTACCACCTCGACGCCGTTTTTGATATAGAACCTGGCCGCTTTGTTGGCGATTTGCGTACAATAGGCCATGGATTTCTTCACCCGATCGGGGTCCATCATCAGATCCATGAACAGCTCACTGCCCCGAAGGTGCGATAACAAGGTAAAGGGTCCCGTGATTAACCCATACAGGGCGATTTCGCCGCCCAATTCGCTCGCCAGACGTCGTGTCGCCTCACCCACCAAAGGGAAACGGCCCTTTGTAACATCGAACTCAGGCAGTTCATCAATCTCTACCCCGTTTGCCAATGGATGGGAGATCACGGAGGGCGGCACCTCATCGGCCCATTGAAGCTTGCACCCCAACACTTCGGCTTCGAGCTGCAGATCAAATACGATCGGCAGACCATCGGGCTGATAGAGCTCGAAGGCCTTTTTCTGACCCGCGACAATGTGGTCTGCCGATTGAAGGAAATCGGTGGCATTAACACCGATAAGTTTGCCCCCATGGACCCCAACGAAAGGCAACCATGCTGCTCGTACCGTATCTTCGTTTCGTAATGCTTTGAGTAACAGTTCTTTTCCTGTCATGGTGCTAGTCGCCATGAACTCTATCCCTTTCCCAATGGGGACTCACGCCCCCGGCTACAGTTGGAGCCGTTCCTGGATGCTCCGGACGGCCCGTTCAATGTCCTCTGCATGTCCGAAAGCACTCAGCCGGAAGAAGCCTTCTCCTGCTGGACCAAAGCCTGATCCCGGCGTACCAACCACATGTGCTTCGTTTAGCAACTTATCAAAAAACTCCCAAGACGACATGCCGTTTGGGGTTTTGAGCCAAATATAGGGCGCGTTGGTTCCGCCATAGGTGGTAATGCCCAATTTTTCAAGTCCCACCTTGATGGTTTGGGCATTACGCATGTAATAACCGATTAGGCCATTGCATTCCTGCTGCCCTGCCTCGGACAGCACAGCCAGTCCACCCTCCTGCACAATGTTCGATGCGCCGTTGAACATTGTCGTCTGTCGCCGGAACCACAGCTTGTTCAGGTCACCTGGCCTTGCACCCTCGCAGACCGTGGTCTTTGGCACAATCGTCCATCCAAGGCGGACCCCTGTAAATCCTGCTTCCTTGGAGAAACTGTTGATCTCAATGGCGCAACGCTCTGCACCCTCCACCTCATAGATTGACCGAGGCAAGCCCGGATCGCTGATAAATGCAGCATAGGCTGCGTCAAAGACGATCACCGCCTTGTGCTTGATTGCATAATCCACAAATGCCTTTAGCTGCTCGTGGGTAGCCACGGCCCCGGTCGGATTGTTCGGGCTACACAAATAGATGAGATCCACTTTTTCCCCGGGCGGCGCAGGGATAAAGCCGTTCTCCTCAGTACAAGGCATATAGACCAGTCCGTCGTACTGACCATCTTTTGCTTCACCCGTACGACCAGCTATGACGTTACTGTCCACATAAACCGGATAGGCGGGGTCTTGTACGGCTACGATATTGTCGATGGCAAAGATGGATTGGATATTGGCGGAATCGGGTTTTGCTCCGTCACTAACGAAAAACTCGTCGGCCTCGAGGGTAACGCCATAACGAGAATAACGAGCGACCAACGCCTCGCGGAGGTCCTGATTGCCCTGCTCATCGCCATAGCCCGTATAGGTAGCTGCATTGGCAAGTTTCTCGACGCCGCACTGCAATCCTCGGACGATCGTCGGAGTTAGAGGCTCTGTCGTATTGCCAATACCGAGACGCATCACTTCCGCACCGGGATTCGCTTCTTGAAATGCTCGTGTTCGCCTGGCTATCTCGGGAAACAGATAACCGGCCGCCAGTTTTCCATAATGATGATTTATCGTAGCCATGGTCGTGACCCCCGTTCTGGTTTCATATTCCTATCAGCATGCGAAGCCAAGATCATAGCAAATCCCGTTGCGAGCTGTCAGATGCCGGTGAAAAAGGATAGCAGCTCATACCATTCAGGCGATAGTAAAAATCCGCCCTGGTTAGTACATTTCCGGTTTAGTCAAGGCAATGGCCGATTTTTCCATGCGCTGGGAACTATCTTGATGGATTATCATGTTACCTCCTAGCAAACACACCATCGGTGGTGACGTTGCTAACCAATTGCTTGTAAAACCCTAAAACTATATTAACACGAGGTCGCTATACTGTCTATATGCTGGACAACCAAGTCACTACAACAACGACAAGGAGATACCATTAATGGTCAATGAAAAACAGATGAACCAGTTGAAAAGCCGTGGATTGTGTTTGGTTGGAATCCTCGCCATTGTGTTCGCAATTCATACCTTGCTGGCCACCCCGGTGTTCGCCGAGCAAGACCCATCGGCCAAGCATATTATTCTTTTTATCGGCGATGGTATGCAGCTGGAGCACGAACGCGCTACTAGTTTTTACTTGCATGGCGTCGATAACGGCCTATCCTTTCATGACTTCCCATATCAGACCTCCGTCGCCACATGGGACGTGAACACATACAACCGTTACGCATGGTGGATGAATCAACCGCCCTATGACCCGGCCCGCTTTAACCCATTTGTGGGATATAACCCCGCACAGGGTGGCACACAACCCTATCCGCTCGATACGGACGCCTCCGACGCCTATTTTCTGACGCCGCTATACCGGCATGGGTCCCTTTCTGGCCCGTCGTACGCCGCGACCGATTCCGCATCGTCTGCTACTGCCATGGCGACCGGGAAAAAGACCGAAGCCGGTCGGCTCGCTTGGGCGCTAGGCGGAGAAGAGGGCGGTGAGCTTGACACGATAGCCGAAATCATGCGCAGACAACTTGGAGCTGCCATAGGTGTGGTGTCAACAGTTCCCTTTAACCATGCTACCCCTGCGGCCTTTGTCAGCCATAATGTGTCACGAGGCAACACCTATACAGGTCGAGGCGGATATGAAGGACAAGGGATCGCCGATGAAATCATCCTCGACCTTCAGCCCGATGTGGTTATTGGAGCAGGCCACCCCAAGTGGGACAATCCAGATTTCGATACGAACCGCGGGTTCATCTCCGAGAAGCTATACAACCATCTGAGAGAGTCGCAGGACTTTGTGTTCGTGGAACGCCAGGAAGGCCAGGATGGCGGAAAGGCGTTAAAGACTGCGGCAACCCAGGCCATCAACGAAGGACGAAGGCTTTTCGGGCTGTTTGGAGGTCCTGGGAGTAACTTCGAACCGCCTATTCCCCATCACAAACCCGGGGAGCCCTACATTGAGCGGGCAACAGAAGAAAATCCCACTTTGTCTGACCTTTCCGTCGAGGCTATACGGGTATTGAGTCAGAATCCAAACGGGTTCTTCCTTATGATCGAGCAAGGCGATCTCGACTGGGCCAATCACTCAAATGACTATGGATGGATGATAGGGACAACCTGGGACCTCGACGAGGCAGTGAAGGATGTCCTTGAATTCATTGAAGAGGATGAAACCCTTGATTGGACCAATACATTGCTAATCGTGACCTCGGATCACGGCAATAACTACCTGCGGTTGATTGATGAGGATCGACTCGGAGCCGGCGTGTTACCCCGTCAGGAGCAAGCTTCTGAAGAGGAGCGGGCCGCCGGCGCCGGACCCTATGTCTATCCCGATGGCGAAGTCACCATGGCCAGCACCTCGCATACTAATGAGCTCGTGACCCTTTATGCGAAAGGCGAAGCAGCGGTCATCTTCGAATCATTCGAAGGAAAATGGTATCCAGGTACCCGAATCATCGACAATACCCATATCTTCGATGTTATGGCTTTGGCGGCGGGCGTGAACAGCCACGGAGCGGTTCCCGTTCCCCTTATGCAAAAATAGGCAGAGGCAAGACCAGATTTGGCCTAAGTCTCTGGGCGCGATGGATTGATCCGTCGCGCCCAGTTCCATTTTACGGTAATGAAACCCAGACAGAGAACAAGGTATTGAAGAAGAGGCATCTTATTTCTTTTCGTGGCAAACTCGAAAGTATGATAGAATGAAAACGTGCCTAAAGTTGATAGGGCGGAGGGGTGACTCGCAGGGATAACCGGGGTTTAGCCGTACGATGAACAAGGGTTTTATTGCGCGGATGCGCACGACACGGCTGTTTCGCAAGGGCGTTCAGTGTGTTGAAAAGAATGAATTCGAGCAAGCCCTCGAATATTTTGAGGGTGTCATTGAAGAAGACCCCCACGATGCTCCGGCATTGAATAACGTTGGGTTCTGTAATTTGCGCCTGGGACGCTACGATGCGGCCATCGCGGCATATGCCGAGGCCACTGAGCTCGACCCCCACGATCCTCAGTATGCCTGCGATCTTGGAAGTGTCTATCTCAAGCTTAACCGACTGGATGAAGCCCTCGAGGCCTTTGACCGGGCAAGCCGAATCGATCAGGACCATCAGCCTGCCATGTTGGGTCAGGCAGAAGCCCAGTATCGTCTTGGCAATCACGAAGAGGCTGTCCGGATACATCAACGAATCATAGATCAAGATCCGGATTGTGCCGAAGCATACTGCGGTCTTGGCTTGGTATTCCTTAGCCGTCGCGAATTCGCCAGCGCAGTCGATGCCTTAAGTCAAACCATCCGCCTCAGTCCGGACGAGGTTACCGCATATGAGGGCCTTGCCCGTGCTTATGAAGCCCTCGGTCGCTATGCCGATGCAGTGACGGCGCGCGAGGAGGCGGCCCGGCTGCAACCCTTTTCGGCCCAAGCCCGCTGTTTACTTGGGAAAGCCTATGCGCGCCTGGGTGAATGGCGCAAATCATTTGCAGCATTCCAACAGGCTGTTCGGCTTGACCCGGACCTAACCGAAGCAGAAGAGGGCTTGGCTGCTGCCCACATGCACGTATCACCCGAAGATAAAGAAACACCCGAGACCCGACGAGCTGAGCTACATGTGCTCGAACCGGACGACGCGCCACCTTTTGACGACCCCTTGGACGAAGCTCCCGTTGCAACTCCCCCAGAGGCGAAGCCACAAAAGCTAGAGACCAACGACGCCGATATCGACCCCCTCCAATGGCCCTTTGATGAACCGGAGGAAGCGCCGGACAAAGAGGAGGCAGATGCAGAGCCGAAAGCATCGGCCCTAGAAGCGGATGAGGAAGAGGAACTGAACCAGGAATCCCCGCAAGAAGAGGCCGAAGTCGAGGATGCTACACCTTTCGAACTGCCCGAAGAGGAAACCACTGACACCGAAATGCCCACAGCTCCGGATGTTGAGGAGCTTATCGACGAGGGGCGTTCACAATACCTGGAGGGCAACTATGAGCAGGCCCTCTCCCTATGGGAACAGGCTGCAGCAATCGACCCGGAGGATCCGGCCATTCACAATAACCGCGCCGCAGCACTGGTCGAACTCGGCCAATTGGATGAAGCCACAGAGGCCTGCAAACAAGCTCTCGACATCGACGCCGATTATGCTGTGGCCTATGCTACTTTATGCGAGATATACGCCCAACACGAAGACCAAACCACCCTGGAGCAGACGCTCAAGAAGCTTCAGGACCTCGATCCTGATCTCGCCAGTGAAATAGCCGAACAGCTTGGATTGTAGGCCAAGCGATGCGCCCCTGATGGCGTTATACCCGGCATGATAATGGATGATGCTTGTTGGACTATGCAAGAGGCCCTAAGTCCCCGTAGCTCGGGCGCCGCTGAATTCGCGGTATTTCAGCGCCAAGCCGGCGGCGAACACGCATAGAAGGGAAAGCAAGACCAGGGTAACGAGTGCCTGAACGAGGCTAACTTCCACAGTTGCCAGTTCAAAGTCCCCTATCCTTGTGGCTATCATAGGCGGATTTTGCAGCATGGAGCCTTCCGGCGTCAGCCGTCGCACATACCTGGTGACGGTCAACAAACCCATAGCTCCCGGTAAAGCGATGGCCAGCGTTTCCCAGCCATACATGATGAACACGCCAAGAACAACAGGCCGACGGCTTAAAACACCCAGCAGGACCAGAAGGGCTCCATAGACAATGACGGCCATACAGGCGGCGGCGATATACTGGGGCAAGCCCGTCAGAATTCCAACCGCCAAATCAAGGCCTGGCAGCATCAGACAAATGGCAGAAAATGCCAACATGGAACTCACCAACAACACAATGCTCACAATAGCGTAGGCGGTAAATCGTCCCCATACCCAAACCGGCCTTGACATTGGGCGGGTGAGAACATAGGAAAGGGTACGACCTTCTATATGCTCCGCGATAAGCATGGTCGCCAGCAGTAAAGCCAATAACTGAGGCAAACCCATAACATAAACATTGTCCATGAAGGCACGGAATATCCTGTCGCCCGCAATAACACGACTAGGCAAGAGGGACCATGCCACGACAAGGATACCTATGGGCAATATGGTAAGGCCCAGTGCGATGTAGATTCGTTTTCGGCGGACCAAAGAGACCAGGGCATGTCCCAAGGCTCCACAAAACGCGGCTGCACAACCAGGCTGAGGAGCCGCTTCGTATATGATGCTATCCGAGTTGTCGTGGGTCATGGCTATCGTTTCACCAGATAATCAAACACCGCCTGCAAATTGTCGTCTGCGCAGTGGAAGGCCGTAATGTCGGCTCCATCTTCAATAATGCCGTCATTTAGCTGCTGATAGCACTGGTCCGGATCCTTCGTCCGAACGGTCAGACCGGTGGTTGTTAGCTCCAGGCCGATGAGGCCCGGTACGGCCGTGAGACGGGCGATCCATTTTCTTGGATTGGCGCACTCGATGATAATGGTGTGCGGATGCTCGTCGATGAGTGCACGGATTTCCCGAACATGCCCATGGGCAAGCAGACTGCCTTGATGCATCATCAATATCTCGTCCGTCACGCGCTCCACTTCGTACAGTATATGGCTTGAGACGATTACCGTAAGACCTTCAGCACCCAGACTCTGCAATAGAGCAAAAATCTCCTCTCGTCCATTTGGATCAAGCCCCGACATCGGCTCGTCCAGGATAAGCAGGTCAGTAGGCAATGCCAAGGCCTGCCCGATTTTGATTCGCTGGCGCATTCCCTTGCTATAGTGGGTTATCCGGTCATGCATGCGCTCTGTCATGCCCACACGTTCACATGCGTCGAAAGCCCGTTTTTTAGCCACCGACCGCTCCATCCCCCATTGACGATTCAGCCAATAGATAAACTCAAAGCCGGTCAACGCATCAAACATATCCTCCGTCTCCGGACAA
The DNA here is from genome assembly GCA_003557825.1 of Candidatus Hydrogenedentota bacterium. Lineage (GTDB taxonomy): Bacteria > Hydrogenedentota > Hydrogenedentia > Hydrogenedentales > SLHB01 > PWNM01. The sequence goes on from PWNM01000126.1 coordinate 8,803, forward strand.
TACCCTACACGACGGAGCACCTCGCGGTTATTTCTTGGCATCTGATCGAAAATGGTCACCTCACCTCTGCTCGGAACACACAAGCCAAGAAGCATTTTAAGAAAGGTGCTCTTCCCCGAACCGTTCGGCCCCAGCAAGCCGGTAACTCCAGGATGGATCTCGACGGACATATTGTTGACGGCGATGACTTCTCCAAACCATTTTGAGAGGTTTTTCGTCGTAACGATCGCACTCATTGCATGATCTCGCAACGACGAACTCGCCAAACATAGACCACTCCCGCCACGACGCTTACCACCAGAACCGAAACCACCGCATGGGCAAGGCCGAGTTCATGTTCCAGGGGCTGATTGAACAGACGCTCGCCGAGATGATTGATAGATGTAGAGACGGAAAACGCGTAATAACCCGACATAGCACGATCGGTATAGACCAGCACGGATACCATTCCATGGACCACCCTGTTGAGTACGATGAGCGCAACAACACAGGCTCCGGCATAGCTTTGTTGGGGGAGGAGCGCTGAGGCCGCGAGCGTTACCAAGCTAATAGGAATGATATGGAGCAACGAAAACGCCATACTCGGCAAAATCCAAGATACGCTTTCTCGGAACGTTTCCCACTCGGGTATCATAAAGCCATGCACCAGCATAAGCAGCACAACGGGAACCATAAACAGGAGAAAACCCAGTCCTGCCAGCGTCATAAACTTACCAAGCACATAGTCCTTCCATGACAGTGGCTTTGCAAAGAGCAATTCAACCAAGTTATTCCTTACATCGTTGCAAATGGCCCCCGACCCGGCAAAGAGGATGGTAAGTAAGGCCAGTAGTCCCTGAAGCCGCAAGAATTGAAAGTAGAAAGCGTCATCTACTGTCAATATGCCCATTTGACGGACGAGTCCAGCCAACAGACCGCTCGGATCCTGCATAGCGATACTGTAGCTCATCACCTGAAGTATCCGAAGGAACAAATGGAGCGCGGCAAGGATTAAGATGAGATAGAAAAAACGAAACTTGAGTAGTACACGGAAATCTTGGGCAGTGACGATCGACCATCGGAAATGATGGCGGGTATCTTCCTCGTATGCGCGGTATGTCTGGCGATACACCGGCATGGTCAAGGGGTTCCCGTTGCTTGGAGATAGGCTTCGGCCAAGCTTGTTCGGGCCGGCGCAAAATGACGGATTTGGGTACCGTGTTCCTTGGCAAGGGTGAACAGACGCCGCTTGGATTCCAAATCCGGCAACTGGACTCGCAGCAATCCATCCCGTTCAGGATAATATGTAATACCCGCCGATTCCAGTACATCCTGGAAAGCGCGGCCGGCAATAACGGCATTCCGGACACGCACTTCGTACTGCTGTTCTCGGGGTACCGTAAGTTCCTCCACAGATCCATCTTGCACAATCCGTCCCTTGTTGAGGATAACAATCCGTTCGCACACGTGCTGTACATCCGGCAGAAGATGGGAAGATAGCAGCACACTGACGTTCCGCATGCGCGCTATATCACGTATGAGCTCAAGCAGTTCAACGCGACCGTCCGGGTCTAGCCCATTGCTGGGCTCGTCCAGCAGGAGCAGCTTGGGATCATGAATAAGCGCCTGGGCGAGTTTGAAGCGTTGGATCATGCCCGTTGAGTAGGTTTCCATGCGTCGATATCGCTGCTCGCCGATGCCCACATAGTTAAGAACCTCGTGTCCCCGTTCCATGGCGTCTGCCCGACGCATTCCTGTCGTTTGACCCAGGAAGGTAAGGAAAGATACCCCACTTACGGTATGCGCAATGGCTTCTCGTTCCGGAACATACCCTACATATCGGCGGGCATTCAACGCCTTATCGGGAATGGGCATTCCGAACAAGCGCACGCTGCCGCGGGTAGGTCGGGTGAAACCTAGAATGGTACGAATGAGCGTGCTTTTTCCCGCCCCATTCGGTCCCAACAGCCCCACCCGCTCTTCGCGAACACTCAGAGATACATCTGAAAGCGCTTCAAAGGCGCCATAGCGCACCGTAAGATCCTTCAATTCCAGCATAGCCTAATGACGCCCCTGATGCCCCGATGTTATGTCCTTTTCGAACTACTCGCCATAACGCTACCATGCTGTTTATCGGTAAAGCAATAGGTCTCGAATCCCACGGTTACCGTTCAAACGCACGATGCCTGTTCCGGCACCTCCGATCCCGACAAAGGCAAGGCCACGAAAAATCCAAGGTAGTTTCGCGTTTCGAACCCATCCGGCAAAAGGGTTGGGTCATGAGAAACATAGCATCCCCGCGAATCAACTGTCTTCTGATTCATGATCTCCGGATCGGCAGGACGCACCTCAGGCCATGCGGCTGTACTGATGCGACGATTAGCATGATACCCCAGTGTTACGGCGAGATGGACTCCGGCCAAAGGCGTGTCCCCCGCAATATAGACTATTTGATCCGCCTCTGTAAGACGCTCGATAAACTGTCCAAGCAGGACGGCTTCCATGTGACCAATATGCCCTTCTTCGCCATCGCCGAACCACGAGTTTCCCGCAATCATGACAATGCCCGTCATCGTCCAACCAGATAGCATGGGGTGTAGTGTCAAGCCGGTTATTGCGTGATTGTTTCCCGATAGGATCAACGGAGGGAACAAAAAGGCCAACAGCAAAATGAGCGCAATGCGTCGTACGCGGAGGGGCGGCGTAACAAACCGGACCAAAGGAACGGCGGCAATAATGACCCACATTTGCAGTGTATGGAAAAAGTAGCGCCCCCCGTATTCAAAAAACATGGGCAAAAATCCAACCACATTACACAAAAGCAGACGATACCGTGTTTCAAACCAGGGGATCATGCGCCAAGCCCGGATTACGAGCAGTACCACGAGTAGATCCAGCATAAGCAGCCACCGCATCTTCATATATATGCCCAGCACCCGGCTTACAAGGTCCTGCCCAACGGCCTGTGCCATGGGATTGCCCATCCAATCACGATAGGCCCACACGTGCATATACCAGGGTAGGGCAAGCACAATGGCCAGAACCAGGGTGCTTAGATAGAACAATAGGTATTCACGATGCCAGAGGGAGAAAAGCAGCAAACCCGTCAGGGCGAGAACACCTACACCAAGGTGGGCATACAACAATAACGCCATCAATACCATGACTGGCCAGAAACGTCGTTTGAGGAACAGGATCAGCAGGAACGGCAACATTACGTTGGCAAGTACGCTGGGCAAGGCGAAAAGGGCGAGCGCCACCAGGAAGAATCCCATGCCCACAAGCAACATTGCTATGAATCCCCGGCGCGCATCAAACAACCAGCGCCCGAGATACCATGTACTCAGCAGCGTACCGGGCAAAACAAAGACCTGTAGAATCCGCATTCCTTCTTCCACATCCCTATCGAAAGGAAGGCTCAACAGGGCGACCAGTACATGCAACAGCGGAGGATATAGGTGAGGTCTCCCTTGCGGCGCGTACTCCCACCAGGCCCAGCGAGGGACGATGCCCTCCCGGAAGTAATCCCAGAAGTGCGGACGGAGCACAAGCCCGTCTTCAGCAATTCGGCGAGCCACCAACAAGTGGTAATAGCCATCAGGCGCAAACGTGACGAGTTGTGCCCGGTTCAACCAGAGCATGACACCAACAAAGGCGACTATGGAGAGGCTTATATAGTCCAGTGTTTCGAGGCGGAATCCGAGGGGACGCTTGACATAGTCCGGTTCAGGCCGTTCGAGCGGCGCAGCATGGAGATGCTTGCCCATTCGGAGAAGTGGGACCAGCAGAAAAGCCCACCAACCAAAACTTCGAAACCATAACAATCCAAGCAGACACAAGGGCCAAGCCAGCCATCGTGCGGGCCACCGAAGCCAACGGCGTTCGATGGGCAGCCTGAATAACCAAAGGCCCAGATCCCCCACAAACGCTGTCGCGATTCGGAAACCTGGTTTATACCAGTCGGGGCCGGCGGCTTTTGCGTAGATTCGTTCCAATAACTGGGTCATGGCTATGGGAAAACCCAATATGAAGTATGCCATTCGGGGCGCCAAGAGCCAGCCCCCACACATAAAAGCAACCGTATGGAATCCACACAGCCCCCAGGCGGATGTCCGAAGCATCAACCGGCGCCACCAGGGCCGAACACGCATGCGACTGTAACGCTGTCCTGCCAGGCCCAGTTTTCTAAAAATGAATGGATAACGCCATCTCCTTGGCAGATCGAGTAAGGGGGGCATAAGTAGAATGGCCAATGGCGCCAGGAACAACAGCCAGGAACCAAATGCCGCAAAAAACTGCCTCATGTTGACGAGCGCTAAGAGCCCAACAAAAGCCCCTATCCACGCAGCATAGGGCGGTAATGGGGCATTCCAAGACTGTTTACCAACACGGTTAATCCAATTGGTCGCAACGAAGGGCAAACAAAGCACTGCGCCCAGTATCCAGCCTGCCAGTACAAACCAAATCAATCCAAGGAAACACAAAAACCATGCCACCAGTCGCACGGGCCTGCGAATCCACCATCCTCCTCTCGACTTTTTATGCAGATGAAGTCCTACTGCGCCGATGCCTCCTATAGCCATATAAAAAGCAGGCCTATCGCCATATCCAGCCGTAGCCCAATGGGCCAATCTCCAGACGCCATGGGTAACGACAACCGGAAAACATAGTGCCAGAAGAAAAGCCCGCAGGAATGCCGATATGTTTGGTTTCAGGCGGAACAACATGGAGACCTGTTCCAAAATGGTATTTTAGTGAGAGGAATACATGAACAGATCACAATGTCACTCCCGTACAATTGGCTCTCAACCATGGTATCGTTTTCTGAAACGGCCCTCACAGGCGGACGAACGGGCCACTTCGAGATCAACCGGCCTTTGGATGGGCCGCTCCTTCCCCGATGGGTTTACCCCGGACCATACGGAAAGGTTACATTGGGTTCATCATTCAGGTGTTGAGTTTTGGGATTACAGGCCTAGGAATACGAAGACGTTAATCAGAATACTCGGCGGCTTGAATGGACAGTAAAGCGTACGGTATCGATGGCCCCGTTGTCGGGGTTCATGCCGGTGAGCTTATGGGCGCCCGGTTCGAGTTCAAGGTGAACGGGCGCGTCGGGTTGGGCGGGGCCGACATAGCGGTCGTTGAGATACCAATGAATGGCCCCATGGGCGTCGTGCGAGGTTCGGAGACGCAGACGATCGCCGCCGGATTCCCCCGTGAGGACATATTCAGCCTGGTCGACGGGTTCAAGGATCCGCAGAGCCGCCGTGCGACGATGCGATGAACCGGACGGCTCGGAATCCTGGTCATTTGTCCGAATACGAGGGGCTTGTATGGCGGCGAGATCCCATCCCTTGGCCGATCCCGGCCACCGTTCAATGGGATCGCCATCGGGACCGGGATGGTGCATGTCGCATGTACGATGCAGATACAGGGTACTTGGTAGCCGAGCGGTCCGGGTGTTCTTGCACCAACGAGAGGCGGGCAAGCCGCTTCGCGCACATATGCGTGTTTCGCGCAGATCACCTCGATTTGAAGGCCAAGAAGCGGTGGACTTCTCAGGCAACCCCCGGAACAGGACCGTCGCAAGAGGTAGGGCAGTTTTCGCGCCAACAAGCCATTCGGAGGAACGGGCGTCGTTGTTGCCCATCCATACGCCAACCACATAGTGCTGATTGAACACAAAAGCCCACGCGTCGAACAACCCGGTTGACGTTCCAGTCTTCCATGCCGCCCGTGGTGGGGACCCGGAAGTACGGATGATGTTACGATGAAATTCTTCGGGCAACGGCGAATCGAGCATGTCGTAAACAGCCAGTGCAACGCCCCGATGGAGAAGCCGGCGGGGAGTCGTCTCGGGCTCGTCGAATCGATGACGCAATGGCCGGTATTCCCCTAGATTGGCAAGCATCGCATAGGCGGCGGCGAGTTCATCGAGTCGTACTTCACAGTTGCCTAGGGTCAGGCCAAGACCATAGTGACTGGGCGCATTGGTCAGGGTAGTCAATCCCGCATCGCGCAGAAAGCGGTGCAAGGCGGCAGCTCCGATGCGGTCTTGCACGGCAACGGCAGGGACATTGAGCGAGCGTTTCAGGGCGTAATCGGCAGTAGTAAGACCGGCGTGAAGACCGTCGAAGTTATCGGGACTGTACAGGCCATAGTCAAGACGACCGTCGTAAAGCATTTCGCTCGGATAGAGCAGTTGTCGTTGCATTGCGAGGGCATACGTAAACGGTTTGAGGGCTGATCCCGGTGATCGAGAGGCCCGTGTGGCGTCTACCTGCCCACCGCCGGGAGTATCAAAGAAATCAGCCGAACCCACCCGCGCAAGCACCTCAGCCGTCTCAACATCGATTACTATTGCCGCGGCATTGGTTATGGCATCTTCGTAACCCCGTACCGCCTTGACAAGGTTATTTTCTACAAACTGCTGGATACGGCTGTCCAAGGCGGTGTGGACGATTTCGCCCGGTGCAAGCTGGGGACGCACTGCCATGGCCAGATGGCGTGCCTGTTCGGGAAAGGAGTTCCACCGGGCCCGAACAGGTTCAGCGGTGGCCGCTTCGAAGTTTGCATCGTCGATGAACCCTTCTTCATGCATACGAGCGAGAACATAGTCGCGGCGGACACGAGCCCGGTCGGGGTATCTCGTGGGTAAAAAATTGCCGGGTGCTTTGGGGAGCCCGGCGAGAAGCGCCGCCTCGGCCAAGGTTAGCTCGCGGGCGGGTTTATCAAAATAGCGACGAGCTGCTGCTTCGCATCCCAGCAAGTTTAACCCATAGGGAACCTTGTTGAGATAGGCCTGAAGGATGTCATCTTTGGATGCCCTTCGTTCGAGCCGCATGGCTCGGGTCGCTTGCATCATTTTGCCGATGAAAGTGCGGGGCGTTGGTTCGGTGAGTTTCACCACCTGCATGGTAAGAGTCGATGCCCCCGAGACGACACGACCATAACGAAGGTTTTGCCCGATGGCCCGTATGACTGCCATGGGATCGACTCCGGGATGTCGATAGAATCGCTGGTCTTCGGCGGCGATGGTGGCTTGGACAAGATAGGGGCTGATGGTATCCAGATCACGTTCAAACACCCAGTGGTCGTCGCTGTTGATAAAGGAACACATTAGTCGCCCATGGCGATCGAGTATCTCGCGGGAGGACTCGACAGCAAGATAGGGTTCCGGATCGAGCGGGCCGAGGACCATCCATGCCACGGCGGCAAGACCGATTACAAGGCTAACGCTCGTTAAGGCTGCAAAAGTGCGCCTGCGCCGCCGTATCCCGGTTAGAATACGACGGCTATAGGCGAAGACTGCTTCTATAAGGTACGTAATCATCTCACTTGTATGGACGATGGCGCGGTAGCCCCGCGTACAGCGGGATCATACATACACTCGGCGTCAAGCGGCGGATGCTGGAATGCACCGGGCGTCACAGCGCGCACGACATAGTAGAATGTATATTTGTCGGCCGACAGCTCGTCGAATGCCAGGATTAAACGGTCATCGCGCATATCGACATAATTGGGCCATACGGCATCGTCGAAATCAGCTCCGGGGATGGCATCGGCATCGAGCCGTGGATTCTCGATTTCGAATCCAGCGGGGAGCAAATCAACAACGACGACATTCTCCGCGACTCGTTCAGGTCTGATGGTGATACCCACCACATAGCTTTCCGGCTGCTCGAACGTGCGGGCATCATCGCCTTCAAGCGGTACGCCCCGTCGCGTATAGAAAGACCGTTCGACGCTCAACCCCTCGTTGACGGGCTCCAGGTTAGGCATTGGAGGAACACCACGAGTCGTTACGGTGACATAGAGCGGCGTAACGCCGGAGTTCGCCACGGTGAAAACGCCCCCAGGCCCCTTGTGCACATGATGATACACCTCACGCCCCGTAAGGGTACTCTCATCATCGGGTGCGGTAATCGTTGCTTCGGCCTGTTCGATATCGGCCTCAATGCCCTCAAGATACCGTGCCAGGGCGGCGGCTACGAAGGCTGTCTCTTGGGTAGTCATACGGCCCCAGCGCCGACGATCGCGCCGCTCACTTTCCTCTAGATGCCGGATTAGCTCATCGGCCAATTCATGCCGTTTCTCCGGATCGCCGTCCATTTCTTCTAATGCCATGAGCCGCACCGCTTTGTTTCGGATGTCGGTGATCAAGGTTCCTCCCGGTTCGCTAACGGCATAGGGCTCGGAGGGTCGGGTGCTCAGGTAGAGATTGATTCGGGCTTCATCCTGTGTTGTTCGGGCCAAGGCCGCAGCTAACAAATATCGGGCCGACTGCGGAATGGTGATGGTGTCGAATCGACCGATCTGGTCGATAGCTTCTACATCACCATCGAGAGCAAGGGTATAAATGGCATAGGCCCGTAGATAATGATCCCGTTGTTGGTCGCCGGTCCAGTCCCGGGCAATACGGCGCACATAATCCTGCAGGGCCCTAAAGCCCGCCTCGGGCACTTCATACTCCCGGTCGTTTTTGACCAACGTAAGGAAATGGAGCGCATAGACCGAACCATATTCATAGGTGGTCATTCGACCGGGCCATGACGCAAGGCCGCCCTCCGGGGTTTGCATGGCAAAGAGCTGCTGAATGCCCGCCTCGATGTAAACGCGGAAGGTTTCTGCGTCATCAAGGGTCATCTGGGCGGGATGAACCGCCTCATCTTCGGCCGCAAACTCGAAGAGACCGGCGTTCCGGCGAACAAGGTACAAGGGGAACATCCTTGAGACCTGTTGCTCAAGACAACCAAATGGGTAGCTTACAACGTCGTCGAGAGCACGAGTAAGACGTAGGAGCGGGTTTGCGCCCACCACCAGGCCCACTTCGGCGCGTTCGTCGTCAATAAACTCGGTGTTACGAAACTCACGGGTCTCGCCCGGTTCAATACGCACTAGTTCGTAATGAGACTGATAGGCCGCCGGGGGCCGCACGGGCAGGGGCATATCTTCGATCAGGTGTTCAACACTATTGCCGTCAGTGTCGAGAATCTCAGTCTCCCAGCGAATGCTACCCTGCCCAACGGCTTGAGCCGCTTTGAAATCGGCCAACAGGCTTACCTCGCCCTGGGGTCCCACTTCGAGTTCCCGGCCACCCGCACTGCCTTCGAGTGTTCCGGACCCAGTCCACCGAACCCGGGCGGTCACCTCTTCATCGGTGCTGTTGAACACGGTGGCCCGGGCCTGCATCGAATCGTTAGGCAACAGGAATCGCGGCATTCCGATACGCATCATGTAGGGTCGGCGGACGTACAGGTGAGCGTCCTCGGCCCCCATGGAGTCCGCGTTCACGGCCACGGCGACAAGACGCAGTTGACCGGTGAATTCGGGAACGTCAAATGTAACCTCGGCCCGTCCATCAGCGTCGGTCCGTACGGCGCCCGACCACAGGGCCACCGGCCGGATCCAGTTTTCGTCGGGTGCGGCAGCGCGGGTATCGAGCAACGCGTCCATGCCCCCGCCGGGCGTGGGTTTGCCGAAATCGTACGCAACCCGGTCATAATAGTGCGCACGGCGGTAGTCCGGCCGACGAAAACGTGTTAACCAGCGATACGGATCGGGGGTAGTATAGTCTGTAACCAAATGGATACCTTCATCAACGGCAGCCAAGGTCACCTCGGTTTCCAACGGTGCGCCGGACGCATCGCGGGTCTCAATGGCAAAGGTGGCGGCGCCGGCAGGCCGGATCTCATCAGGAAGATCAGGAAAACTAACCTCGACATTACGTGCAGGGTCATCCACCGCAATGGGCGTCATAGCGAAACTCGAGAAGGGGTAGACCTGGCTCCGGTCTTCGTGGATGGCATGTATCACGGTGGCCTCAACCCACACATTGGGGAATTGGGCCCGAGATATATCGAACCGGGCCGTCCCGACGCCGTCCTCAACGGGGATGGAAACCATTTTCTGGATGGATTCACCCTGGAGCACCACAATTCCGGTACCGTCAAAGGGCGATTCAATGGTCACCTCGGCCACGTCGCCCACTGAATAGCGCTCCTTGTCCGTAGTAAGGGTGATCAAACTGGGCCGATGACCGTTGTCTCGGACCATGATGCGGTCCCATGTGCGGAACAGCGAAACCGTGCTGAACTGATGGGTAGCCTCCGAATGGACCCGAATACGGTAATCACCGAAGCGGGGGACATCGAAGGATGTAGAGGCAACGCCATCGGTCATGGGTACATCACGGCTTTCGACCGTCTCAAAGGTACGATCCCAGTTGGGTTCGTGATGGCTGTGGTAACGGCGGACATAGTAGTTCCAGGAAACCCGTTCAAGGGTTATCGTGACCGTATCGAGGTCCGCTGGAGCCTCATCGGGGGTAATGGCCACGGCGCTAACATCCACGGACGAACCGTCCACCGCAGGACTGACACTTACACCGAGATTGATCGCTGATGGCAGCAGGATCCGTTCTTCCGTGCCGGTTACGGCGCGTCCTCCCAGTTCGAACACCCGCCCGACCAAGGCGACTTTAAGCGGGAAAGTAACCTCCGGGCGTTTGTCATACCTAAACTCGAACTGGGCCTTGCCTTCCCCATCGGTCTGAGTCTCGCCAAGCTGGAGTACTTCATCGGTATAGTCATCGTCGTTACCGAATTGGTACTCGGACCATTTGTCGGACTCAAACTGGGTTTTGGACAAGGCCACCGCCAACTCGGATCGGCGGCCTGCCGTGGGCGCGCCAAAGAGATGCTCCGCCTTGACAGACACAGGATACGTTTCCCCCGCCACATAGGGGTCTTCGGGAGCATCTATATCTACTTTGATGCGATTGGGCACAAAGTCTTCGAGATTGAGCGTATAGGTCCCAATGGGTCGGTCGTTTCCGGGAACCAACAGTTCGACCGTATACTGACCGGTTTGGTAGGGCTGCTGGGTCTCGAAATCGTATCCCCCTGTCCCCCACTCGGACAACATCACCGTTTCCTCAACAAGAACGCGCCGATTGGGACGCCGGATGCGCAGAAGCAAAGGCGCTTC